>JAAWLS010000051.1 GCA_022798035.1 Lachnospiraceae bacterium
CACAGTCCTCATGCGCCTCTTTAAGCTCTATCCCCTTCTCGTTTCATTTATTCCTATGCTGACCGGAACAGGGGGAAACTGTGGTTCCCAGAGTTCCACGTTGATGATTCGCGGTCTGGCATTGGATGAGATTAAATTCAAGGACATTCTAAAAGTTGTATTCAAAGAATTCCGAATTGCAATTCTTGTGAGCACAGTATTGGCCATCGTAAACGGGCTTCGCATTTATATCCAATACGGTGACTTGCAAATGGCAATTGTCATCGCATGGGCGCTGGTTGCGATTATTATTCTGTCTAAATTTATTGGATGCACCCTGCCTTTAATTGCAGAGCACATCCATTTAGACCCCGCTTTGATGGCCGCTCCTTTGATTTCAACTATTGTAGATATCTGTTCTATTCTAATCTACTTTAAAATCGCTACTGTTGTACTTCATATTTCTACCTAAAACAATTATCAAAGATATACTGCTGCATACCACTAATGATGCCTTCTGCCATGATGACCATAGTCACTGTGATGATATCCGCCCTGATACCCTGTTCCACTTCCTGTTGGAACCTCACTGTTGGAATAACTGGAAGAATCATAGTTGGCGTTATCGTTTGTACTGTAATCCGTACTATTTACATCACTTGTGCTGCTTGTATTTCCGTTCTGGTATCCCGTTCCATTTCCTGCCGGAACTTCAGGAACCTGCGGATAAATACAGTCTACACGATTGACATGATGTGTCATACTTCCTCCACATCCCACTGTGCTATTTGCAGCTGCTCTTTTTACTGCACTGGAAAAGAAAGTGGAAAAGCAGCTATTATGATGATATCCATTGTGATGACCTACATTTGTCTGTACCGGCTGCCTACTGTTTGATGCCCCGTATGCTGTCGTACCTCCAGCCAGAAAGACAGATAACATAATTGCTAAAACAACTTTTTGTTTCATCTCTATCCCTCCGTATATTTTTTTAATTTTATTTCTCTGTTGAGCTCACTCTATCACATAAAATCATAACTTTCAAGATGGAAAACCTGAAGTTTTGATATTTTCAGTCAAATACCCCGCAGCTTCCTTGTACACGAAGCTGCGGGGTATTTTTTACAACATTTTCTTTACAATTTTTGCAATTTCATGTCCCAGAATTTCATGCTGGTCTGCCTGCAGATGAAGTCCGTCCTCTTTACTGCTCTCAATCACAGTACCTGCATCAAAATACTCCACGCCGTATGTATTTGCCACACCTTCAAAAAACTTCGGCATTTTCTTAGATTTCTCCACATTTCCCTCGAACATGTCGGCAAACACACCGTTTTCAATATGTCCAAGAGGCGGCGGGCAGATTAAGAGAACCTTAGGACCTTCCGGATTAAATGCTCCCACCTGGTGAAGGGTCTTATCTACGATAATTCCAACACCGTTGGCGATGTCCTGGGCAGAAACGGTATAGCGGCATTTCAGGTCATTAGTACCCACCATAATAATCACCAAATCAAGAGGTGCATGGCTGTCTAAGCAGGGGATAATCTGGTCTTTTCCACAGCGGTACTCTTCGATTGGGTCATTCCACACGCTGGTTCTTCCATTTAATCCTTCTGGAATCACAAGATAATCTTCTCCCAAATCTTTCTGCAGCACTCCTGCCCATCTGGTCTCATCATCCCATCTCTGCAGGGGAGATACCAAATCATTGCATGGATTCCATCCCCAGGTGTTAGAGTCTCCAAAAATCATAATTCTTTTTTTCATTGTCTTCTTCTCCTTTTTATTTTTATTTTAACCAGCCACCAGCTCTTTCGATGGCTTTTGTCCACATAGTTATCTGTTCCTGTCTCTGACTTTCTGTCATAACAGGTTCAAAAGATTTCTCTACCCTCCAAAATTCGGAAACTTCTTCAATGGAATCCCAATATCCCACTGCCAGTCCTGCCATATACACACCGCCCAGACAAGTAGTCTCCGTAATCTCAGGCCGCTCCACCGGAACGCCCAGGATATCCGCCTGAAATTGAAGCATAAAATCACTTTTTGCTCCGCCTCCGTCAGCCCGAAGTCTTGTCAGTTTCATTCCTGATTTCTTCTCTAACATTTCAAAAGAATCTCTCACCTGGAATGCCATGGATTCCAAGGCGGCTCTTGCCACATGACGTTTGTCCGCGCCTCTGGACAGGCCAATCAAAGTTCCTCTGGCATAGGAATCATAGTAGGGAGCGCCAAGTCCCACAAATGCAGGAACAAAATAGACTCCCATATTGCTCTCGGCCTGCTGAGCCAGTTTTTCCGCCTCCTCTGCATTCTGAATCATGCCAATTCCATCCCGCAGCCACTGAATCACTGCACCAGACACATCTGCCATTCCCTCCAAACCATAATTTACCAGATTATCTTTCGTGTAAATTACCGGGGAGAAAATGCCGTTAGAAGGAGCGATATAGCGTTCTCCCGTATTCATCACAATGAAGGAACCTGTCCCGTATGTATTTTTTGCCGTTCCCGGTTTCAGACATCCCTGTCCGATTGCCGCTGCCTGCTGGTCCCCCAGAATTCCTCCAATGGGAACGGAAGCTCCGAAAAATTCCTCCGGCTCTGTATAGCCGTATACCTCGCTGGATTTTCTGATTTCAGGCAGAATATGTCTCGGAATATTCAATACTTTCAAAATTTCTTCATCGTAATCCAATTTCTCTGCATTCTGCAGCAACGTCACAGAATTGTTGGAATGCTCTGTAATATGTACTTTTCCGCCGGTAAGTTTCCAAACCATCCAAGTATCAATGGTTCCGTAAATCAAACTTCCCTCTTCCAGGCCATGACAGATTTCTTCCCGATTTTCCATCAGCCATGCAATTTTTGTGGCGGCATCGTTAGGCACAATAATCATTCCTGTCTGCCGGACAAATTTTTCTCCATTCATAGCCTCGAGACGCTCACAGATGGGAAGTGTTCTTCTGTCCTGCCAGACAATGGCACGGCAGGCAGGAATCCCCGTATTTTTGTCCCAGATTACTGTGGTTTCCCTCTGATTTGCAATTCCCACTGCCGCAATCTGTTTTGGCTTTACCTTTCCTTTTTTCAAAGCCTCAGCCGCCATTTTCAAAGTCACGTCATAGATTTCCACAGCGTCGTGTTCCACCCATCCATCCTGGGGAAAATACTGCCTAAACTCGCTGTAAGCAGAAGATATCTCCCTGCTCTTTCTGTCAAAAATCATTGCCCGCGTCCCCGTTGTTCCAATGTCAAAACCCAATACATAGTTCTCCATGTCATACCTCCTTCTCTCAACTATTTTCACAATGAAAATTGATTTGTTTTCACTTTATTATTTTCATCTCTGCTGTATACAATCCTGCCGTCCTTGACCGTCATTTCCACCTGTATTTCTTTTATTTTTTCCGACGGCACTTCATAGGGATTTTGGGATAAAATTGCTAAATCCCCTATTTTTCCCGGCTCTATGGAGCCCTTTTCTCTCTCTTCAAATGCGCTGTAGGCTCCGTCTATCGTAAACATGCGGAGCGCCTGATACACATTTACACGATGCTCGGGGTAAGGATGATTCACCGCTGCATGAATTCCTAAAACTGCGTCCATAGGCGTTACGTTGGAGTCAGAACCTCCTGCCACCACAATTCCCTGTTCCACAAAATTCCGAAGAGGATATGCCTTTCGCTCCCGCTCTTTCCCCACACGAACCTGATAGACGCTTCCCTCTCCCCCTCTCAGATAGGAAAAAGACGGCTGTGTGGAAATCACAATTTTGTTTTTCGCTGCCCGCAGGATATCTGTATCATCACAGAATCCAAAATGTTCTATTCGGAATCTGGCGTCCTTCCAGGGATGATTCTGATATGCCGCCTCATAACAATCCAAAATCTGGCGTATCGCTCTCTGTCCAATTGCGTGAAATCCGCACTGCAGATGAGATTCCAATGCCTTTCCGATAAATTCAATTAAAAACTCATCGGTATAATAGAGTTTTCCACAAGTGTTCTTGTCGCAGTATGCTT
Source organism: Lachnospiraceae bacterium (assembly GCA_022798035.1). Classification (GTDB taxonomy): domain Bacteria; phylum Bacillota; class Clostridia; order Lachnospirales; family Lachnospiraceae; genus Petralouisia. The sequence continues at coordinate 4,008 of JAAWLS010000051.1, forward strand.
CATCAAAAGCTGCCGTTCTGGAGCCTATGGAGCCGTCCGATAAAATATCTGTGCCGATTCTCGAAAGTCCTGCTTCTTTAACCTTATCTATCTCCAAGGTATCCCAGTAGAGAATAAAATCCACGTCTTTATTTTCTCTGTCCTCCAGGAATACATCCACATCCTTGTCTGAAAACATCTCTCCCCCTTCCATGGCATGAATGGTGGTGATTCCTTTTTGAACTGCTTCCTCCTGAACTTTTTGAAGCGCTGTCCTTCTCTGCTCCCGCGTCATGGAATCATTGAAATGCCTTCGGGCCATTGTGTTGGCAGTCTCATGCATTCTTCCATCGGGCTGTCCTTCTTCATTCAACCCGATTCCTTTTTCTATTCCCCGATATCCAATTTCATCGTAAGCCTTTTGATTGACAACCGTATAATGGAGACCCCGGTCAATTAAGTATACGCCCCGGTTTGGAAATGATTCTGTCAGCTCTTTTAAAGATGGAGGCCTCTTTTCTGCCAGTTTGGATTCATCCAGACGCACACCGCAGAGCCATCCTTCTCCGCCCTTGTTTTCTTCTTCCTTTAAGGCCTCTATTATCTCCTGTACAGAACTACAGTGATATAAATCAGCACCGACCGACGCCATTCCCGTTCCAATTACATGAACATGACAGTCATGAAATCCGGGCAGAACCGTTCTGCCCTGAAGATTTTCCACAGGAATCCCCTCATTCTCTGCCGCTTTTTCTATATCCTTTGAAGTTCCCACTTCTGTAATTCTGCCTTCTCTCACCAAAACACCTTCTGCCCTTGTGTCATTCTCATCCATTGTGATGACATTTCCGTTGACAAAAGCTCTGCTTTCTTTCTGCATAATTTCCTCCATTCTGCGCGTTTTTCAGTACAAACAGGCAGTTAGCAAAAGAATTTGTTCATTCTTTTCTTCCTTTTGCATCAGCTTAAATTCTGCAATCATTTATTCACTATGCCGTCTCACCCATACTGCTCCAAAATTTTCCTGTCCGTAACAGCGCAGGCCTTTACGCCAAGTTCCAAAATATGTTCAATAATCTCTGTGCTCACACCCAATCCTCCAGCCATAATTGGAATTTTCGTGCTTTGTTGTAAATTTTTATAAATATCATCCGGAATTGTCATGGGCATGACAATCATGGCATCCGGCTTGTTGGCATGAACATTCTGTATGGTAAGATTGACAGAAGCAGAATCCACCAGAAACGTTCCCAGAATCCCATAAATTCCTTCATCTTTTATCATCCTGATATTCTGAGACTTCATGGTGAGCAGGGCATCCGCTCCCATTCGTTTCAAATAGTGAATTCCTGATTTATCTTTTGAAATTCCCTTCAGAGAATCCATATGGAGCATCACTTTTTTATCGTATCTGTGAATATGGGCTATCATTTTTCCGATGGTATTGATATCTCCCATTTTCATCATAATACAGGAAAATGATTTTTCCTCCACTGCATATTTTAGCTGTTCTATGTTAGACACAGAGGGAATCAATCTATCCTTCCCCAATAACTCTTCTAACTTATTTCCCATGATTCCTCCAAAATTTTTATTGCACATTTTGATGCGCCGGGCACAATTGCGAAACAAATTTCCTCTGCATTTACCTATCCTCGCTTTGCGACAGATTTCATATCCGCGGCAGTGCGATAAGAGCTTTTTTATTCTATAGGGAGGCACTCTCACGCGTTAGCGTGACAAGGTCTTTTCTATAGAATAAAAAGTGCCCGTAAGATACAGCACCAAAGAATAAATTCCTTTGACTCTGTATCTCACGGACAACTCATTTACTCAAGTCCTTTATTTGTGTTTTTAGAATAACAAATGAAATCCTTCTTGTCAAGAACAAAAATTATACGGACATCCATTTTTTCCCTCTCTGCCGGAACAATATCCGCACATTTTTTTCCTTTCTGCATAGAATAAAACAACCATATTTTTTGGAGAGTGAATATATGCTTAATTACTTATGGGGTTTTATGATTCTAATCGGCATTATCTATGCCACACTCACCGGAAATCTGTCTGACGTTACAAATGCCGCGCTAAATTCTTCAAAAGAAGCCGTTACCCTCTGCATCACCATGCTGGGCGTCATGTCTCTCTGGGTTGGAATTATGCGGATTGCGGAAAACTGCGGAATTATCTCCGGTGCTACCCGTATGCTGAATCCTCTGCTGCGTTTTATGTTTCCCAAAATACCCAAAGGCCACAAGGCAAATGAATACATTTCCACAAATATTATTGCCAATGTTTTTGGTCTTGGATGGGCCGCCACGCCTGCAGGGTTAAAGGCAATGGAAGAAATGGGAGAATTAAATCATCACCATCCCACTGCCAGCAAAGATATGTGTACTTTCCTGATTCTCAATGTCTCTTCCTTTCAATTGATTCCAGTCAACATGATTGCCTACCGCAGTCAATACGGCTCTGCAAACCCGGCGTCTATCCTGGGCCCTGCCATGATAGCAACCTTCTTTTCCACTTTGGCAGGCATTTTATTTGCAAAAGTAATGTATCTTCTGCCGGAAAAGAACCTTTCTACTACATACAAAAATTCCTCTATACATAAAAAGAAAAAAGGAGGTATCTTCTGATGAAAATTCTCCTTTTTCTCTCCGAGGCCATGATTCCTCTTTTAATTTTTTCTATTGTGGGATACGGCCTTTTGAACCATCATCACGTATACGACGATTTTATCAAAGGGGCAAAAGACGGATTCCACACGGTCATCGGCATTATGCCCACCTTGATTGGTCTTATGGTGGGAGTGGGTATTCTGCGGGCTTCAGGATTTTTAGATTTCCTGTCCTCCGTTCTTGGAGTGGTTACGGAACCTTTGCATTTTCCCGCGGAACTTGTGCCTGTCTCCATTGTCAAAATGTTTTCTTCCTCTGCCGCCACCGGATTGGTGATTGACATTTTTAAAGAATATGGGCCGGACTCTTATTTTGGAACCATCACTTCCATCATGATGAGCTGTACAGAAACCATTTTTTACACCATGAGTATCTACTTTATGACTGCAAAAGTACAAAAAACACGTTACACCCTGGCAGGAGCCTTGTTTACCACTCTGATTGGAACAATTGCAAGCGTTATTCTTGCACAGTTTATGTGAGGTTCATGCCAGGCTCAGGGAGATATTTCATTGCAGGCATCCACTTTCTGCAGATACTTCTTAGTCTCCCTGACTACAACCCCGTTTAGAGCAAGAATCGCAATGAGATTGGGAACGGCCATCAGCCCGTTAAAAATATCCGCAATCGTCCACACTTGGGAAACTGTCATAAAAGGTCCGATAAAAATGCAGAAAATATACAGTCTGCGGTAAATTTTCAGAGCTCTTTTACTGCCTCCGGTGAGATATTCCAGACATTTTTCACTGTAATAATTCCATCCCAGAATTGTAGTAAAGGCAAAGCACACCAGGGAAAACAACAAAAGAAAAGAGGAGACAGCAGGCTCAAAGGGAAGCCCCAGTTGAAAAGTCTTTGTAGTCACGTTTACGCCTTCCAATCCCATATTCCATGTTCCGGTAATCACAATGGCAAGCCCCGTCATGGTACAGATAATAACTGTGTCAATCACCGTACCCAGCATGGAAACCAGCCCCTGGGCCGCCGGTTCTTCTGTCTGAACTGCAGCGGCCGCAATGGGCGCGCTTCCAAGACCAGCCTCATTGGAAAAAATCCCTCTGGCAACTCCTTTTTGTATAGTAACCATCACGGAACCTGCCGCACCTCCAGCCGCCGCCCTAAGGCCAAAGGCATCCTGAAAAATCAAAGTAACTGCTTCCGGTATACGTTCTGCATGAAAAATCAATATCAGTAAAACGGAAACGATGTAGACAGCAGCCATAAAAGGAACCAGAACCTGGGCCACACCTGAAATTCTCTTCAATCCTCCGATAATCACCAGAGCTGCGCAAATTGTCAGAATTACACCGGCAATCACAACCGTCCAGGAATAATCTCTTCCAAAAAGTTCCACTGTCCACTGATTTTCTGAATCAAAAAAATCGTTTACTGCAGTCGTGATTCCATTAATCTGAGTAAACGTTCCGATTCCCAAAAGTCCTGCTCCCAAACCAAAAAAGGCAAACAGTTTTCCAAGCCATTTAAAATTTTTCCCCATTCCTCTCTCTATGTAATAAAAGGGCCCGCCCACTATGTGCCCGTCTTTTTCTCTCACACGGTATTTTACCGCCAAAAGACATTCTGCATATTTTGTGACCGTACCCAAAACAGCGGCAGCCACCATCCAAAACAGCGCTCCCGGCCCTCCGGCTGTCAAAGCTGTGGCAACTCCCACAATATTTCCTGTCCCAATCGTGGCGGATAATGCCGTGCAGAGAGCCCCAAATCCTGATATCTCTCCATTTTCGCCCTCTCCTTCATTGGCAGACAAATTATGCACTGCCAGCGAAAGACGTTTTATCTGAAGTCCCCGCAGCCGAATCGTCAAAAAAAGACCCACAAACAAAATCAAAACAATTAATGGAATCCCCCAGACCATATCGTCTGCTATTTTTAAAATGGATGTGAATGTCATAAGCCCTCCTGTCTATTTTTAATCTAAATACCTGGCAATCTGAGGCATCCAGTCTCCGACAAATACCTCATCCTCCTGTATCTTATTCAAAATAGGCTCATAAAATTTCACAAGAAGCTGAATCATCTGATTCCATTTAGGATATGGGCCTTTTCCCTTCTCTTCCTGTTTCTTCCATTTTTTCTTCATATACTTGTAATTTTCATAATTTCGGATAGAATCCAGACGGCATTCTAAAGATGGGATAGGGTCTTCTATCATAAGTTCCCTAAAACTTTGGGACACTTTTCTCCCTTCCACGATTTCATTTGTGAGAATATCATAGATTTCTTTGTACCAGGACAGATTATTGATAACCTCCAGATGACTGATAATTTCATAGAAACTCCGGGATAAATACTCTTCTTTTGCAAACATGTAATAACTGATTTGACTGTACTCTTTGCATTCTTTCTTTGGAAATCGGCCGCTGTTTCCCCGATAAGGGATAATCTCAAGTTCAAAGGGAATCTGAAAAGGACTTTTTCGAATCCTCAGTGAAATCTTGGGATTTTCATCTCCGCCCTTCCACTGACATTCCTGTGCCTTGTAAAGAATAATCTCTAATTCTCTTGATTCTTTCTCCTTTTCATTCTCTTTTTGTGTGTCTGATTCTCTTTCCTCCCCGTTCTCTTTCTGTGCGTCTGACTCTTTCCCCTCTCCGCTCTCCCCCTGCATGCCTGGTTCTTTTAGATTCTCTTCTTCCACTGAACTCTCTTCTTTATCTAAAATTCCGGAAGAAAATAATCCTTCCAGTACTTCTACTACCTCCGCTATATTTTCTTCCAGAGAAAAAAATTCCAAACGATTGACCAGATATTTCTCATACCAAGTCTCATCTAAAAATTTGTCATTTCTAAGCAGCAGTTTTTCTCCCAGAGAAGACGTTCCTATTTTCTGCATAATCTCTCTGGCTCCAAAACCTGCCGCCAAATTTATCTCCGAAACCAAATATGACTCACTTTCTTTTTCCATCATTTTTATCCCTGCATTCTTATCTTAATTTTACTCTTTTTCTCTGCGCTTTTTCTTTTTAAATTTGATATCATGAAAACTCATTTTCTGCTGCCTTCTGCATTCTAACTTATATTTGATAAGATAAAAATTATCTGCAAAACAGTATATGCCAAATCCAACCCCTGCCAGAAGAACTACTGCCAGAATCCCGATTACAACATGCTTCACATTTATTTTTACTACTTTTTTATCCTTATTTTCTTCTGTTTTTTCCTTCTTTTCCTGGAACTTAAACTCAGATACTTTCACCCCTGTCATCTCGATATCTGCCCCGCCTACAATGCGTCCTGCGTAAGTATACTGAATGCTTCCTATGATATTGCTTGCATCTTTATTTTCCACAATTTCAGGCACTGCATCTGTAAATGCAGCTGCCTTTGGCAGAACAATACAGCCTTCTTTGTTTAATCCCACAAAGGATTCTTCATTTTCAAAAATTTTATTTTCCTTTACATTCTGTCCGTAACTTTTCTCATTTTCAGCCACATTCCACAGTTGAAAATTCTCAAAACAATAGTCAAAGAGAGTTCTCGTATCAAGATAGTGATTAGGAGCCTGCTCTCTTGTCACCACACAAATCAAAGTCATTCCATCTTTTTCCGCAAAAGTAGCCAACGTACTGCCGGCCACACTAGTATATCCTGTCTTGCCTCCGATACAGTAATCGTATAAATACCGCTTATCTCCCTTATAGTCATTTAACATCTTATGGTGATTGCTCAGGTACGTCTCCTCTTTATGTTTGTTGGTGGGAGGAATCGTATGTCTCCTTGTATTGACAAACATTCGGAATAATTCATTTTTCAAAGCTTCTCTGGATATCAATGCAATATCATAAGCGCTCGTCCAGTGATTGTCATCCGGAAGACCGTGAGGATTGTTAAAATGAGTGTCCTTACATCCAAGTTCCCTTGCTTTTTC
>JAAWLS010000052.1 GCA_022798035.1 Lachnospiraceae bacterium
GCTGACGCGACGCATTTGCGGCGCAGAATTTCGTAAAACGAAATTCCTTTTTATCTTAGAAATAACAATACAAAGGAGTGTTTCACTATGAGTACTATGAATACAGTAACTGCGGGAAAACAGGTCAAACAGAGAGATGTGTGGAAGATGACGATGACGGCTATGCTGTCTGCCATTGCTTTTGTGCTGATGTTTCTGGAATTTTCCGTACCGGTTATGCCCTCTTTTATCAAGATGGATTTGTCGGAGCTGCCGGCATTGATTGGAGCTTTCGCCATGGGTCCCGTCAGCGGAGTGATGATTTGTCTGATTAAGAATCTGCTGCACCTGTTTATGACTACTACCGGAGGCGTGGGAGAGTTCTCTAATTTTATTCTGGGAGCTTGTTTCGTTCTTCCGGCAGGAATGATTTATCAGAAGTGGAAAAGCAAAAAGAGCGCTGTGGCAGGTGCTTTGACAGGCGCACTGCTGATGGCAGTGGTCAGCATTTTTTCTAATTATTTTATTGTGTATCCTGTGTATTACAATTTTATGCCGGAGGAAGTGGTTCTTGGGGCATACCAGATGATTTTTCCAGGAGTAAAAAATATATTGGAATCTCTGATAGTGTTTAATGCACCATTTACATTTGTGAAAGGATTGTTCAGCGTGGCAGTTACACTCGCCATCTACAAACCTCTCTCCCCATTTTTAAAAGGTGCTTATCGGAAACAGTGAGGAATGAAATATGCAGCAGACAGAGAGAAAGACACCGGAAGACTACATGCGGCAGGTGATTGCACTGGCAAAAAAAGGCGAGGGGCAGGTATCACCGAATCCTATGGTAGGCTGTCTGGTGGTAAAAGATGGAAAAATAATTGCCAGCGGTTACCATGAGCGGTACGGGGGATTTCATGCGGAGCGCAACGCGCTGCAAAACTGCAGGGAGGATACGGAAGGGGCTGAACTGTATGTGAATCTGGAGCCCTGCTGCCATTACGGCAAGACGCCGCCCTGTACGGAGATTATCATAGAAAAGAAAATAAAAAAAGTCTACGTAGGCTGTCTGGATTCCAATCCGAAGGTGGCAGGAAAAGGCGTGGAAATACTGCGGGAGCAGGGAATATTGGTGGAAACCGGGATTCTGGAACAGGAGTGCAGAGCATTAAATGAAGTGTTTTTTCACTATATGGAACACCATATGCCATTTCTGGCTATGAAGTATGCTATGACGCTGGATGGAAAAATTGCCTGTGAAAACGGAGATTCCAAATGGGTTACTGGAGAGGAAGCAAGAGCGTATGTTCAGTGTCTCCGCAATCGTTATCGGGGAATTATGGCAGGCATTCAGACGGTGCTTGCAGACGACCCTATGCTGAACTGTCGTATGGAAGGAGGCCGCAGTCCCGTGCGGATTATCTGTGATTCCAGACTGCGGATTCCCCTGGACAGCCAGATTGTAAAAACTGCAGCTCAGATAGAGACGATTGTCGCCTGGAATCGGGAGAGGGCAGAAAAAGACAAAGGGCAGGGGCCTTTGGATGAAATTTTGAGAGAACTAACAGACAGAGGCGTCATTTTGATGGATGCCCCGGCGAGAGAACGAGACGGCATGCTGCAGTTGGATTTGGGCTGTCTGATGCAGAAATTGGCAGAGAGAGGCATTGACAGCATTCTGCTGGAAGGCGGAGGGACACTGAACGCTTCCATTTTAAGAGAAGGTCTGGTACAGCGGATTTACGCTTTTGTGGCGCCGAAACTGGTGGCCGGAGCTAAGGCAAAGTCTCCGGTGGAAGGCGTTGGAATTTCCCGGATGAGAGACGCTGTTTTGCTTCAGGAGACAGAGACAACCATGTATGGAAAAGATATATGCATTACAGGCAGGATTGGAGGAAAAGAGTGTTTACCGGAATTGTAGAAGAGATAGGAAAGATTTGTGAAATAAAAAAGGGCTCCCTTTCTGCAGAAATAAAAATTCAGTGCAGGAAAGTGCTGGAAGGAACAAAGGTGGGAGACAGCATTGCAGTCAATGGAATCTGTCTGACGGTGACTTCTCTGTCAGGAGATGGTTTTACGGCAGACGTGATGGCAGAGACTATGCGGCGCAGCAGCTTGTCAGATTTGAAGGTCCCGGGAGCTGTCAATCTGGAGCGGGCCATGGCCGCAGACGGCAGATTTCACGGCCATATCGTTTCCGGTCATATTGACGGAACCGGACAGGTAACTGGAATCCGCCAGGAAGAAAATGCAGTCTGGTATACGATTGCGGCAGATGAAAGACTTCTTGGCTATATTGTAGAGAAGGGTTCTGTGGCTTTGGATGGAATCAGTCTTACCGTGGCAAAAGTGACGGCCAAAGATTTTCAGGTATCTGTGATACCTCACACCAGGCAGGAAACTTCCCTTACGGAGAAACAGGCAGGAAGCCTTGTGAATGTTGAATGCGACATGATAGGAAAATACGTGGAAAAACTTTTGCACGGCGCAAAAGAGGAGAAAGAGAGCAGCATTACAGAAGGATTTTTGATGGAGCACGGATTTCTGTAAATGACGTGCCGGGAAAGGAAGTAAAGAAATATGAGCAAGAAAATTGACACCGTAGAGCAGGCAATAGAAGATATCCGGCAAGGAAAAATTGTGATTGTGATTGACGATTCAGATAAAGAATGCGAGGGAGATTTTGTCTGCGGAGCAGAATTTGCCACACCAGAAAATATAAACTTTATGGCGATTCACGGAAGAGGATTGATTTCGATGCCGATGGGAAGGGAGCTCTGTCAGCAGCTGGGATTAAAACAGATGGTGGAGCCCAGCATGAGCAATGAACAGATTGCATTTACCGTGTCCATTGACGGAATTCACACAGATACAGGAATTTCGGCTTTTGAGCGTTCCGAGACGGCGCTGGCAACTGTCCGGGAGGGAGCGAAGCCGGAAGATTTCAGACGGCCGGGCCATATGTTTCCGCTGGAAGCCAGAGAGGGCGGCGTGCTAAAACGTACAGGGCATACGGAGGCCACAGTGGATTTATCAGTGCTTGCCGGACTAAAACCATGCGGACTGTGCTGTGAAATCATGCAGGAAGACGGAACGATGATGCATACGGAGCGTCTGCTGGAATTGGCAGAAGAGCACAAGTTGACCGTTATCACAGTGGCAGATTTGGTTCGTTACCGGATGGACCGGGAGAGCCTGGTACAGCAGGAAGCCCATGCAAAAATGCCTACCAGATATGGGGAATTTGAAATTTATGGATATGTAAATAAATTAAACGGGGAACATCACGTTGCGCTGGTGATGGGAGATGTCGCCAACGGTGAGCCGGTGCTGTGCCGTGTCCACTCAGAATGCTTGACTGGTGATGTGTTCGGTTCCGGACGCTGTGACTGCGGAGAGCAGCTGGATGCGGCTATGAAAGCCATTGCCGAGGAAGGCAGAGGGATTCTTCTGTACATGCGTCAGGAGGGCCGGGGAATCGGCCTCATCAATAAATTAAAGGCCTATGAACTGCAGGAACAGGGATTTGATACAGTGGAAGCCAATGTGAAGCTGGGATTTGCTCCGGATTTGAGAGATTATGGAATTGGAGCTCAGATTCTGCACGACCTTGGAGTGGAAAAACTCCGCCTGCTGACAAACAATCCCAAGAAGATTGCAGGATTGTCTGGGTACGGAATTTCCATTGAAGAGCGTGTTTCTATTCAGATGCCGGCCAAAAAGACAGACGTATTCTACTTAAAAACAAAACAGGATAAAATGCAGCATATGACAAATTATGATTGATGATTCAAATGCTGAACTATTATAAAACTATGAAAAGAAAAGAGGAAAAAAACATGAGAGTATTAGAAGGAAATGTAGTAGCAAAAGGAACAAAAATCGGAATCGTTGCAGCCAGATTTAATGAGTTTATCGTATCAAAATTGGTGGGCGGCGCACAGGATGCTTTAATCCGCCATGGAGTAAATGACGACGACATTACCTTGGTATGGGTTCCTGGTTCTTTTGAGATTCCTTTGGCAGCACAGAAGATGGCGGAGACAGGCAGGTATGACGCAGTGATTTGCCTGGGTGCAGTTATCAAAGGGGCTACCGACCACTATGACTATGTGTGTGCAGAAGTCAGCAAAGGAGTGGCGGCAGTAGGACTAAAGACAGAGCTTCCAGTTATTTTTGGAATCGTTACAACTGATAATATTGAACAGGCAATTGAGCGTGCTGGAACAAAAGCCGGAAACAAAGGATATGATGCGGCATGCACGGCAATCGAGATGGTAAATCTGATGAAGAATATCAGCCATTAATATACGCATCCACATACAGAAAATAAGAAACAGGAAGATATCCTAATTGGGGATATCTTCCTGTTTTTTGATACATAATAAAAAATGCAACATTTCTTACAAAAATGTTGCATTTTCTTCGCTACACTTCTTATATCGGAAAGTATCTGGAAAATATTACCCCTGATTTTATTTTTTTACAAATCATAACGATTTATCTCATGAAAATAACAATTTGTTTATTTTCAAATAAATGTGAATGCTCTGAATTGCTATTTTCAGGGAGTTTTGAATCGTTACTACAAATTAATTTTCATAAAGATAGAATCCCGTTCATCCTGCTCAATGCCCAAATATTTCTTTGTTACGCAGTAGGAGGAATGATTAAACACATCCATCAAAAGAGCAGGAGGGACGCCTTGCTTCCAGGCATGGTAGCCAAAAGTTTTGCGCAAGGAGTGACAGCTGATATGCGAGGCATGCAGCGTTTCCTCCGCAGCTTTTTTCATAATACGGAAGGCTTGGGAGCGGCTTAATGGCACGGAGTAATCTGTCGTCTTTGTGAAGATATAATTCTGAGGAGCTGGATTACGGGTGTCTTTATAGAGTTCCAGCGTTTGTTTTAAGTGGTGGTTTAAGGCCACGGTGTTTTGTTTTCCTGTCTTTTTTTCTGTGACAGATAAATGTTCATGAAAATGCTTTTCTTTAAAATCATACACATCTTCCCAAGTTAGATTCAGAATATCGCTGATGCGGAGCGCAGTGTTGAGTCCAAATACAATCAAGGTGTAGTTTCTGAGATTTGGATGAGCGCTTTGATAGTAATTTAAAAATTTCCTTAAGTCTTCTTTTTTGCGAATTGGCTGTGTTGTTCCCATATTTTGTTCCTCCATTCTGCAACATTTTTGTAAGAAGTGTTGCAAAAGTCTTTGGTAAAAGTTGATAGATAACACGGGGATGCCGGGAAGTAAAACAGGAGGTTTATGATGTTGAAATTATCCGTAAAGCCAGGAGAGTATGTCTTAATCGGCGAGGAGATTAAGGTGGTGTTTACCGGGGGCAGTTCCAGTAATCTGCGGATTCTGGTAGAGGCTCCTAAAGATTATAACATTGTACGGAGCGGGGCGCTGGAGCGATATGGAATGGCGGCAGACCCGGGCAATGAGGTGAAGTATCACAGAGAACGGGAGCTTTCGCCGGAGGCAAAAGAGCAAATCAAATCCATTCTCATGGCGGAGCGAAAGCGGGCGCGGAGAGAGGAACGGGCAAAAGATGCAAAGGTGAAATACGGAATGTAACTTATCCGAAGGTAATAACGCAGAAAAGCCGGTCAGACTGTGGAAGCAATAAAGTCATGCGGGCGCTGCTTATTATAAAAAATATGCGCTTCCTCAAAGGAGCGGAAACCTCTGCAAACGGATTTGCGGAGCGAAAAACCATAACACAAGGAGGAAAATATTATGGCAATGATCGTACAACACAACTTAACAGCAATGAACTCTAACAGGATGCTTGGCATCACCACCGGACAGCAGGCAAAATCATCTGAAAAGCTTTCTTCTGGATATCGGATTAACCGTGCGGCAGACGATGCGGCAGGTTTGACGATTTCTGAGAAAATGAGAAAGCAGATTCGGGGACTTGACCGGGCTTCCACCAATGCGCAGGATGGAGTTTCCGCAGTGCAGACTGCTGAGGGTGCTTTGACAGAAGTTCATTCCATGCTTCAGAGAATGAATGAATTGGCTACTCAGGCAGCCAACGGAACAAATTCTGAATCTGACCGGGATGCCATTCAGGCGGAAATTGACCAGCTGACGACAGAGATTGACCGTGTGGCTGAGACAACTAAGTTTAATGAAATTTATCTGCTGAAGGGAAATAAAGAAGGTTCTACCAGTACTACAACAATAGCTGCACATGATGCAGGAATCAAAGGAAAACTGTTGGATAAAGGCGGCGGAACAAGTACATTTGAGTTGGACAAAGCCCTTGAAAACGGCGATAAGATTACCATCGGCGGAGCTGAGTACACCATCGGAACAACAGCAAATCATGTTGAGGCGGATGAGCTGAATACAAGTACGGATGGGTATGAGGAGGCCTCAACGACGCTTGACGGCACGACTTTGACTGCAGGTGACAGTGTAACTTATAAAGGAAATAAGTATACTTTAACAGATAAAGTTGCGCTGGATGACGTTTTAGCTGAGTTGAAAACAGCTGGCGCTAAGTTTAAAATCGGAGAAACAGAAATCACTGTAACTACCACAACTACGGATACAGCTGACAAAATAATAAAAGACCCTACGGCTGCTACAGCTAACCTGAATGCGGCAGAAGTGGAAAAATTAATCAAATATGCTCAGGACAATGACCAGCAGATTGTCATTACAAGCATAAAACCAAAGCAGACAATAGGCAATGCAGCGAGTGCAGTTGCTGGAACTGCTGTGACAGGTAATTTTACGGTGGTTTCTTCCCTGGAAAAAGGAGAAATCAGCAGTCTTTTGGTAGCTGACAAGAAAGCTTCAACTATTGCGAAAGCCGGCGGAATTAAAGATGGTACGGCAACAGATGACGCTACTGAAGTGAAGCTTGGAGCAGGAGACAGCATTACAGTAGGTGGCGAGACAACAAAAATAACAGCACAAGAGCCTATAGCAGCCAAAGACGTATATACGGCTATTGATGGTTTAGCTGCTGACGGTACTGCTACCGTGAAAATCGGAGTAGGTCTGGAACAGAAAACATATACAGTAGTAGAAGAGGCAGATGTAGATGAGGAAGCAGGAAAGCTCACAAAGGACGCCATTCTTGCCAAAATTCATGACGGAGATGTAGTAAGTACAGATGGCGGTACCACATTGAATACCGTAATCGGCGATATTGCACTTCCAGAAAGCAACGAAAAAGTAATCAGTGCAAAAAAAGCATACTCTATGATTGCAGATGAACTGCAGAAGGCTTCCAGCATTGGAACAGATGTGGCAGCTTCCGTAACAAATGATGGAGATGGTAAATTTACCATTACCCAGGGAACCGTTGAAATGAAAGACGCATTGTCCTTCAATCTGCATGTGGGTTCTGACGCAGATATGACCAACAAGATTACCGTTGACATTGCCTCTATGGACGCAACCGGATTGGGCGTAAAGGGATTGAATGTATCAGATAACAGTGGAAATGCTGCAACTTATGCAATTGATGCTATCGCAGATGCAATTTCAAAGGTATCTGCACAGCGTTCTGCTCTTGGAGCGATTCAGAACCGTCTTGAGCATACCATTGCCAACCTGGATAACGTGGTTGAGAACACCACCGCCGCTGAGTCACGTATCCGTGATACAGATATGGCAGAGGAAATGGTGGAATACAGCAAGAACAACATTCTGGCTCAGGCAGGTCAGTCTATGCTGGCTCAGGCAAATCAGTCTACCCAGGGCGTACTGTCACTGCTTCAGTAATTCTATCTTGGATAACAAAACACCGATGGTCTCCATCGGTGTTTTGCTGTTTAAATGGGATTGAGAATGATTTCTTTGGGTATCGTGACCTGGGATTTCTGACGTAATTCAGTCAGCATAATATTTCTCCACCTTATTTGTATAAAGCGCATATAAAAGCAAAAAAATACAACATTCGAAAGGCCGTAACCAGACAATAAAATATAAAAAACGGATAGAAAAATGTGGACTTTATGGTATTTGTGATATATAGTTATAGAAGAAATTTATTTTATGGGAGGGTTAATTATGGCATTTATTAAGTGTCCTGAATGTGGGAAAGAGGTTTCTGATACGGCAGAGAGATGTTCTGGTTGTGGTTGTGATATTAAAAGAAATATTGATGAAATGAAAAAACAAGAAAGAAGAATTAATAAATCAAAAAAATCATCAATGAATAAGAGTTTAATTTTAGTTGTTATCTTTATAGTTGTAATTATTGGTGTTTTTGTTGGTATTCAGAAACAACGTGATAAAGATGCTTTGACGAATTTGAATTTACTTTTTTCACATATAGAAGATATATCCGAATATAAAATGTATGTTTTTACGGAAGTAGACGGAAAATACTATTATAATGACGATGGAGCTGATTTTGCGATTGACGAAATATCTCAAAGAATATCGAATTTAGATATTTGTGTTAAATATATAGATGAACATTATTCGAAATCAAAAAATGCTATTGACGATAAGATAGAAGAAACAAATTATGGTTGCAAGACATGGGAGGAGTATAGAAAATACCTTAATTCAAACTATTTTCTTGATGAAGATATTAGTAATCAAGAAAGAGCAGTAAAAATATTAATAGAATATGTTGAGTTGATGGAGAGGGAAAATTAGCAAAAACAGATGGGGCTGTCGTTTTAACGATTAAAAAATCGTAAAGCGGCAGTTCCCTTTGTGACTTTTTTATGTCTATATTTAGGCTATTCTATTTCTAATTGCAAGATACACTTTTTAAAGGGAATCAATATCTTCCTGTTCTCCCTTTTTGTATCTTATTATGAAGCAAGATACAAAATATCTTTTGCTATGATAAAAAAAACAGAATTTTCTCTCTCCAATATTCCGTTAGACGTTCCAAGTGCCAAGAGGCATTTGCCGGGCTGGTGGAGGGAAGCCGGCAGATAGAAGATACGGTTTTCTCAGGAACAGGATTCATCTGAGCCAGCAGAGGGACCGTGTACTTTTCATAGAGCTCGCAGGCTTTGTTTCCATTTCCAAAGACGGCAGTGATGGAAGTCTGATTCAGCAGATTTGGAATATCAGCAGGAACCACATTGCGGATGCTGCTGTCTGAAGAGCCGACAATCTCACAACTTTGGATGACATCCCAAAGGGCAATTCGGTGGTTCAGAAGGAGCTGCTTTTTCTCTGAAATTGTGATGGGAAGGGGTTCCTGTGTGACGGCGGCCAGGACTTTCCAGAATCGGTTCTGGGGATGGCCGTAATAAAAATGCTGTTCCCTGGATTTGACGGAAGGGAAAGTTCCAAGAATCAGAACTTTGGAGTTTTCATCAAAAACAGGCTGAAATTCGTGAGTATGGTGATGGTAGTCTGTCATGGAAATCATCCTTTCTAAATAAGTCAGACAATGAAGAGAAGGCTGTAATACCAGCAAAATCAAAAATTTTTTTCCATAATTATGTGATATGATTATAGCTTTCTTCTGCTCTGTTGTAAAGATTCTTTTAGGTAATTGCAAAACACTTAAATTATCGCAATTTCATGTACAATTTATAAAATTCTCTCTCAATATTTCCATCATGCAAAAGCACAAAATACGAGACGCGCAAGACATTCCAGCGTGCCTCTGACTGCAAAGAACTACGTTCAGTAAAGACTTCCGTAATCCTTTGAGTCACGCTTCCATAGCGCTAAATGTATTTCTTAGCTTTTGCATGAGAAAATATTTAGTCGTAATGTTTTGAATTGTACATGAAATTTTGAAAAATATTGAGTTTCGCAATTACCTAACTTCATATAGAGAGAAAGGAGGAGGAATTTGATGAGCGATAATCCTCTGGGATATGAAAAAATTCCGAAACTGTTGAAGAGCTTTGCCATTCCGAGTATCACGGCGTCTTTAGTGGGCTCTGTTTACAACATTGTGGACCAGATTTTTATTGGTCAGGGAATCGGATATCTTGGAAATGCGGCAACGAATGTTTCTTATTCATTTTCTACGATTTGCCTTGCCATTTCCCTGCTGATTGGCATCGGCAGCGTTTCCCGGTTTTCCCTTTATCTTGGAAATAAAGAGCCGGAATCGGTAGCCAGGGCGGCGGGAAACGGAATAAGCCTGATGATAATTTTTGGACTGGCTTATCTGATAATAGGAGAAAGCCTGCTGAATCCCTTTCCCAAATTGTTTGGAGCTACCGCAGAGGTATTTCCCTTTGCCCGGCAGTATGCCGGAGTCACTTTGGTGGGAATGCCGTTTTTGATTGTCACCAATGGAATGAGCAATCTAATCCGGGCAGATGGAAGCCCCAGGTATTCGATGCTCTGTATGGTGGCAGGCGCCGTTGTCAATACCATTCTTGACCCGATTTTCATTTTGTCTTTCACTGGGGTATCTTTGGAGCGGCTCTGGCAACAGTTCTGGGACAGATTTTGTCCTTTGTTTTTGCAATACGTTATTTGCGCGGCCAGGTGCTGAAGCTGGCCGAGAAGCCCAAGGAGGACGATAACATGGACCAGGATAAGTTCAATAAGATGTTTGAAACGGCGATGCAGCAGTACCG
>JAAWLS010000053.1 GCA_022798035.1 Lachnospiraceae bacterium
TCTGCAAAACCAAATGGAGTGACACAGCCGAGAAATTTATCAGCAAATTTAAAACTTGGCGGAGAAACAGATGGTATAGATATTGCAATACCGAATTATGCAATCAAGGCTACAGATGTTGATGTCAGTGTGAAAGGAGATATGGACGTAACGGTCTTATCTGATGATGGCGGAACAACAACTTTAAATGGAGAGGTAAAGGACCAGGGTGTGGAAATCACAGCAGATGAGGCAGAAGATAAATCCGCTGAATGGATAAATCAGGCATTTGAAGGCGTAAATTTTACAGATTTTAATAATGGTAACTTAGAATTACGGGAGATTGTAGCGGCTGAGGTGGATTTGGATGGCAATTCTCAGAATGAAGTGGAAGAAACAGTGGCATATGACGTAACATATGAGTACACATTTGACGGTATTCCGGTAAAGGGCGATTTTTACAGTGCAATTGTAGATGATACAGGCGTTGTTTCAAGCATGGTAAACCATAATGAATATGAGATTATTCCGTCTCAAAGAACAGTGCAATTGTCTTTAGAAGATGCGTTAAAAGCGCTGGAAAATGAGGTGAAAGGCAGCGGGGGATTGAGGATATCGACATTTGCTGCAGAGGATGCTGTAATGCCAGAGGCATTGGATGTTAATGTTGCGTTTTGTGATAGTGATAATGATGGAATATTTGAACCGTCCTATATTTTTGATTTAACAGACGGCAGTTCCTATCAGGTCAACAGCATGACAGGTGAATGTTTAAGTAATGATTAGAGTATTTATGGAGGATAGATATGAAGGTGCAAAAAAAAGCTCTGGTTTTAGTGGTTCTTTTTATTCTGAGTGTTTCCATATATGCGTGTGGGAAGGATAATCCGTCTTTGCAGCAGGAAGATTTAAAAATGATAAGTCCTGCGAAAGAAAATGAGGAAGGCAGGCAGGAAGATTTAATAGAAAAAGAAGACGGGAAAGACAAACAGGAAGATTTGGCAGAGAAAGAGGGAGATAAAGAAGGCAGCCAGAAACAGCCGGTGGGAGATATACCGGAATTTTTAGAAAACTACTTTGAATTTGGAACATATTCAAAAAAGATAAGAATCCCAAATGCGGACAATATGGAATATGTTGCCATTACGGAGGAAAACCGGATAGAAATACCGGAATGCAATGTACTTTCAATCCTTTTCAATACTCTTTATAATGACATTGTTTTGTATGAAGGTTCCCCCGAAGAAATTAAGGATTTCTTCGGGGAAATCCAAAAATTAGAGTTTCAGAAGGAAAAAGAATATGTGGATACTTTGCCGTTAAATGCAGACTGTGTATTTGAGGCGGACAGTATCATGGTAAATGGGCATAGCAATTACATAAGAATACACATTAGAAGTTTTAGTGACGGTATGCATTATTTTGATATTCATCAGGAAAATCAGGAAGTTATTTATGCATCTGCAAAATCAGAATCTCTGTTGGACATGGTAAAGACGATGGCAGGATTAAAAAGCATAGATATAAACAAATCTGAAGGAATTGAAAAATTAGAGGCATTTATAGATAATGTATGGCAGCCGCTTGATGAAGAAAAAAAAGAGCTGTTCCAATTTATCATCAAAGAAAAGGTGGAAAAGATAAAGAATTATTCCGGTGGGTGTCCTTTCGAATATAAGTTAAAAGCAACTTTGCATGATGGTGAAACAGTAGATATTTATTATGCATCGGATAGCTGTGGCGCATTGGTAATCGGGGATTCTACTTATGAAGTAGAATTAGCGCCGGAAGAAGGGGAAGAATTTAAATATAGGAATCAGTTGGCAGATTTTTTTGGAAAACCGTAAATCAATTTGTTTATCAGTTTTCTCTCGTTCAATCTTGGAAAACCAGCCATGAAAATTTAGAAGAAGTATTTTATATGTATCATTTTCAAATAGCAGGCTGACTTATGAAAAGGGGTGCGGTATAATTAAAGCAAATAAAGAGAGCATGATATTTTTATCATATCATTGATTCATAAGGGGGAAGATGCTATGAGAAGAAAACATATGGTTATTATTATCTTTGCATTGGCAATTATGCTGTTACTGCCCGGCATGACGGCAGAGGCAAAAGCAAATCCTAAATTGGCGGCAAAGACAAAGGTTATGAAAACAGGGCAGACTTATCGGCTGGAATTAAAAGGTGTGTCCCGCAAAGCGAAAGTGAAATGGAAAACTGATAAGAAATCAGTGGTTTCCATCGCAAAGAAAAAAGGAAACATTGTTACCCTCAAAGCAAGGAAAAAGGGAACGGCAGTGGTTACGGCCACATATAAGAAAAAGAAATATAAGTGCAGAATTACGGTCAGGGAAAAGAAAAAGCAGGCAGCAGACAATCCGGTATTAAACAGCAGCAATGTGACACTGCATTATCTTCCTGAGGAATATAAAGATTACATAACCTATGACCGCAGCCATATGAGGGAATACCGTTTCTGGGTGTCCGGGACAAAGAAAGAAGTAAGGGAATGGAAGATAACCGGTAAGAATGCAGATTATTTCAGCATTACAGAGTATGGGCTGCTACGAATAGATTGGGAGCCGGCTTACATTGAGCCGTGTGTAAAGGCAACGGTAACCGCTGTCCTTGAGGATGGGAGAAAACTGACAGCGGCAGTAAGGGCATATTCCGAGCTGAATATATACATAGATACGATATTTACGGATTTTGAGAAACAGTATATTACTCTCTCCATGACAGAAAAGGAAAAAGCAGAAAAGGCGGCATGGTATATCAGCATAACTTCTGATTATGAATTATATAACAGTAATTGGTTTGACATATTTATCAAAGGGAAAGGGGACTGTTATGCAAGCCGTTATGCTGTGCAGTATATGTGCAGCCATATGGGAATCAAAGCCCTTGTCTGTAGGAATTATGATGCGCATGGGCAGACGCTGGTTTTTGCGGATGGGAAGTTTTATATGGTAATTACAGGCTATAACGAGCCAAAACCGCGGAGTTATACAATGTATGAAATCAGCGGGGAGGCATTGAATAAGGTGGCAGAGGAGAATCTGATAGATTTGAATTATTTTTATTGACGGCAGATTTTAATAAGGTCGATAAAAGAGAGCCAGAATGAATAAAGGGGATATTCCAAATAATGTTGCATTGGAATATCCCTTTTTATCGTAAAGTGAATGCAGCTGAGAAAAATTATTTATCGTATCTTAGGCTTTTCAGCATTGCTTTTATGTTCCCAAAGCCGGAAGAATTGGAATGTTCTATCACAGCGGAAAGGTATTCTTCATATTCCTTTTCGGTAAGGATATCCAGATTTTTTAAATTTAGTATGCCGAGAGCCACAGGCATAAAACCCGGATTTTTCTTTTCCCACAAATTTAAAAAGGTTTTATTATCAGCGATGGCATTGACTGTAATAGAAAACCTCTGACCATCTGGGGATTTGACAAATAAAGTGTCAGCCTCATTGCAGAGATATATATCAAAAAACAGTGAATTGTGTCTGTTAAAAATTTCAAATAGCCAGTTTTTCAATCCATCTTTATCCATAATCTTTTTCATTTGTTTCATACCGTTTTCTGGCATACTATGAACGTATTTGGAAGTTTCGGATTGGAATTTCCGGCATTCTTCCTCTGTTATAATTTCCCAATCTAATAGTTTGAGTAAAGCAATTTCCATATACACAGAATGCGGATTTCCCCTATACCATTGTAATAAGACTTGCTCGTCATCACTTAAATCTTCATAATATAAAGTTTTTGTTCCATTTCTTTCCATAATAGAATGTTCCTTTCTGGAATAGTATAAAAGATATTATAAAACATAATATATTTATAATATTTTAGCACAATATAAAATATATTACAATAAAAAATAAGAGGTGATAAAAATGTTTAGTCTAAAAAGGGAATATACAGAATATGAGAACAAATCATTGCGATTGCCTAGTGTTTTAATAGAAAGGGTTCAAGCATTGGCGAACGAAAATGAAATGTCGTTTAATAAAGTTGTCATCCGCTGTATTGAATATGCGCTGGAAAATAGTGAAAACAATGTCAGATAGATTCCAATCTGTTTGTTGTTATAAAAATAATATAAATTATATTATGAAATACAATATAAAAGTAACATTTTATCATACTGTATTTTACATTACAATAGAAAATAAGAGGTGATAAAAATGTTTAAGCTAAAAAGGGAATATACAGAATATGAGAACAAATCATTAAGATTACCGAAAGATTTAATAGAAAAGGTGCAGGCATTGGCAAATGAAAATCAAATGTCATTTAATAAAGTAGTTATTCAGTGTATTGAATATGCATTGGGAAATATGGAACGTAACGTGGATAATCAAGAAAAATAGAGGCAATAAATTTATAAGGTTTGATGAAATAATGAATTAGTAATTAAGGGATATTCTAACAAAATGTGTTGGAACATCCCTTTTCTATCATGGTATTTTTTAGAATCCACACTGATTATCAAATATTCCGTATATATAAGTCTTTTATGTAGATTGTGGGGAAGTAGTATGGGTGCATAAAAATAGAGAAAGATGCTTTGAGGCGCTTTCTCTTATCTAACAATCATCATCTATAAACTCAACTACATTATCTGCCGTACATTCTAAAATCCTGCATAATTTTTCAAGCGTATTCATGGTGATTGATTTATTACGTTTTAAATTTGTAATTGTGTATGGGCTGAAATTGTGCTTATGTATAAGGCTGTATGTCGTAACATGACGTTCCTGCATGGTTTTCCATAATGGTTCATACGAAATCATAACATTTTCTCTTTCTGTTTTTTATTTTATTATCATTCAAACGAAAGCACTTGTATATTAACAAATATTTGTCTACAACAAAGGATTCCGTATACCAGGGATTTCCGTAGTGAAAATGAGCATAAATATATAAAAACAGAGAAAGATGCTTTCCGGCTCTTTCTCTTGATTAACAACCATCGTCTATAAATTCAACTATATTATCTGCTGTGCAGTTTAAAATTCTGCATAATTTTTCAAGTGTATTCATGGTGATTGACTTATTGCGTTTCAAGTTGGTAATGGTATATGGACTGAAATTGTGCTTGTATATAAGGGTATACGTTGTGACGTTTCGCTCCTGCATTGTTTTCCATAGTGGTTCATATGAAATCATAACATTTCTCTTTCTGCTTTTTATTTTATTATCATTCAAATGAAAGTGCTTGCATATTAACAAATATTTGTCTATAATGGATTTAGATATTAACAAAAATATGTCTATAAAATACTGGAAAGGGAAAACGAATCGTTATGGACGTGGATGAATTAAAAAATTTATTGTTTGAAATGCTAGAGGGGAATGGAGAGTTGTTTTCCGACCTGTCACTGGATGATGAAACGGACACTATATTTATCAAATCTGTTGATGGGGAAAGGTTTATTGTCACTGTTAGTCCTGTGACAGCGGATGAAACGCTCATAGAGCTGTGGGCAAAAAAGAATCCGGAATTGATGTCTCTTGCCCTCGGAGTATTAAATATGAGGGATTTAGGAGCTTTTACAGAGGAGGAAGCTGACAAATATTTATCGGAAATTTTAGAACGTGCCGATAATTCTATTGTTGAGGATTTGGCTAAGCTTAGGAATGATGGATAAAAAGTGGTTTATTTGTATAATAATTTAGGAAAAAGAGGAATTGGCAGTTTGTCAGTTCCTTTTTTATTGCTTTATTGTAGCGGAATAGGACTTGTCATGGTTCTTTTTATGTTGTATTGAACCTGTTATGAAAGCATGGGATTTTGCTCTTTATAGACATATAAAAATCAAAATACTATAATGGTATCTGGCAGGAAGATAGTTGTATATGATTAAGTATTGCAGAAAGAGGGATGAAAATGATGACGAGTTATGAAGAATATTTGAACATGGAACTTAACCTTACTTTTGAGGGTATGCGGTTATGTGTGCAGAGTGTCTGAATCCTGACAGAAAAGAAAAATCGGAGCGTAATTCAGGCAGAACATTCTAAATGTAAAGTGTTTTTCTCATTTTGCATCTTCATTCTGGGACATTTTTTCTAAGTCTGTCCAGTTCCAATGTTTATGAATTAACCTATAGAATCTACTTAGACAGCCTGGCCTAGCATTAGGCTGCTTTGCCAAACATTGTGGTAATCTCACCCAAAATCATTAAAATTCCCACTCAATCCTTAGTTTTATACAGTATACCTTTCTATGCTGTGAACTATGAAGGAATATGGCAGCAAAATGCGCTTGTCTGTTCCTGCAAAATGAGGGGATAGTTATTGAGAGAGGGATAGGGTTATATCGACCGAAACAGAATAAGAAGCAATACAAAAAGACCATAGTCCCATTCCGGACTGTGGTTTTTTTGTATTGGGCAAATCAGATTTTACGGTGCCGTTCTCCGACAGCCTCCTGATTTTTTACTCGGAAAAAAACAGGAAAGTAAGAAAATCAGGAGGTCAGAATATGTATTATGATGTGCAGAAAAGCGCAGAAAGGATAAGGGATTTAAGGACAGGTAGCAACTTAACCCAGAGCGAGGCGGCAGAGAAGATGGGATTTTCCCTCAGCGGATACCGTAAGCTGGAGCAGGCACAGAACGGAGGAAGTATAGACAGTCTGATAATGGTAGCAGATTATTACCATATTTCCCTTGATTATCTGGTATATGGAGAGGAACGGGATTACATAACAAGTCTGTCCGAGGGTTTGACAGACAGCCAGAAACGGGTTGTCCGGGCTACCATAGCAAGCCTGATACAGAACATAAAAAAATTTTCGTAGAGGTAACCGCCACACGGTTACTAAGTAACCGAACTGTGGTCTCTGCTTTTAGGAGAAAAGGTTATACAATGGCATTACGAACTGAATAGGACAAGCACACATTCCGATATATTTTCGCTTTGCCTTGCGGCAGAGTGGCCGGAACCCATTTCGTGCCATGATAATCCTGCATGGTGTCCCACTGAGTTGTTTTTGCGGAAGAAATAAAGTTCTTCCTGGATAAGTTGGAGAGCATCCTGTTGCCCGTGAAGGATTGGAGCAGAGGTTACGGCCTACCAGAGCAGCGGCTGGGGGTAATGAATTATACGGACACCACGATTGCAGAAATAATCCTTTCGTGGGAGCGGCGACCTGCATATGAATCCGGATGGGCTGGTAGAAGTGCAGTGGGAACGGGCGAGGTTCCATGTGTGTAACCCGGCTGGGGGATGAGAGGAATGGCTGGCTGCGTATGCAGCCGGTTGTCCTCTGATATAAACGCTTTTGCCCCAAAGAAGAAACGGCAGAAATAAAAATACAGGACTTTATGGGGGCGGGAGCGTTTATATGGGAGGATAACATAGCCGGCAGAGTTTTCCCTTTATAGTATGGTAAAAAGCAGATATTTTGATTGGAGGTCATTTATGATGGGCTACGAAAAAAACCAAATAGTAAAAGGTATTTTGTTTATAAGCAGCATGAAGTGTCAGAAGAATGTGGAGCGGATGGCGGAGCAGATAACAGTGCAGTGTGCGGGGAGAAACATTCTTGTGGAAGATGTGGCGGTGGAGCATAACCTGATTGGAGATATGGATATGGACAGGCCGGTGATAAAGTCTGTCGTCAATGCCGTTGTAAACAGGGGTTATGAGGTTCTGGCGCTCCGTAACCAATATGATGTGACAGAGGATTATTCCGATTGGGAGAAATTTGTGGGCAGCATGGCGGATATGGGTGTGCAGGTGTATCTGGCAGATGCGGGTGAGTTTGCCGGCAGTGTTTATGGAGGGGAAAGTGGAGATTAAAAGAGGCGACATTATCATTGTGGATTTGGGACAGCATGAAACATCAGTCCAGTCGGGAATCCGGCCTTGTGTTGTTATGAGCAACGACATGGCAAACAGGCACAGCCCGGTTATCACGGTTGTCCCGCTTACTTCAAAGATACGGAAAAAACAGTATTTGCCAACTCATGTATTTTTGAACAGATATAGGAATAGCGGGTTGGAATGCCACAGCCTTGCCCTCTGCGAGCAGATTACTTCCGTTGCTTTTTCGGATGTTTTAGAGGTGGCAGGCAGGGTAAGTTGGAGAAAGATGGCTGAGATAGGCCATGCTGTTAAGGTACAGTGTGGATTGGCGGCATGAAAGTGGGTGTGACAGGTTGGATGCTTTAACTTTGGCAAAGAAGTTAGCGGTTCTTGCAAGGATATATGCGTTAGGATTATTAAATGAAGATGAATATACAAAAGCGAGAAACAGAATTATGCAGGAACACAATGTAGTAACATTTGAACAAGTATAAGATTTTGTGAAAGGCAGGAAAAAGAAATTTTTATCTGCCTTTCGTACATTAGTTAATATTTTCTTTTTGATATATAGTAAGGTCAGAAACAAGATAAGAGTTTGTTTCTGGTTTTACTATATATCAAAGGAAGGAGGAACAGGAATGGCAGGAGAAGTGGAAGTTATTAAAGCGGTAGAAGGAAACGGAATCAGACGCAGGAATATGGTTGGCAATGGCCTTTCGATTGAAAGAAAAAAAGTGGCGGCATATGTGCGGGTGAGTACCGATGGCGAAGAACAGTTACAGAGCTTTCAGTCACAGAAAACATATTATCAAGAGAAGATTTCCAAAGAAAAAGAGTGGGTAATGGTTGGCATCTATGCGGATGAAGCGATTACAGGAACTAAGACAGTCAAGAGAGACGGTTTCCTGAAAATGATTAACGACTGCATGGCAGGCATGATTGATGTTATCCTCACAAAATCCATATCCAGATTTTCCCGTAATCTGGTAGATACCCTTCAATATGTCCGTATGCTCAAAGAAAAGGGGATAGCGGTTATTTTTGAAAAAGAGAATATTAACACGCTTTCAATGGAAAGTGAGATGGCATTGGCATTGCTTTCCACCCTTGCTCAGAATGAAGTGGAATCGTTATCTGCAAATGTAAAAATGGGAATCAAAATGAAAATGAAACGTGGCGAAATGATGGGGTTCAATGGCTGCCTCGGTTATGATTACCATCCAGAGGATAAGAGCATTACTGTAAATCCGGGGGAGGCAGAGAGTGTTCGTGAAATATTCGATATGTATTTAAGAGGGTATGGTGCGCCGACAATAGCAAAGGAACTGACCAAGCTTGGCAGAAAGAACAAGAAAGGGGAAGTGAAATGGACAGAAAGCGGGATAAGGACGATTATCAATAATGAAAAGTATAAGGGAGACCTCCGGCTGGGAAAAACCTTTACGGTTGATCCGATTTCAAAGCGCAGGCTTGAAAATATGGGCGAAGAAGAACAGTATTATATCAAAGAACACCATGAGCCTATCGTTTCACCCGAAATATGGGATGCAGCACAGGAGATTAAAAAGAGCCGCTACCGCAAAAATGCAATGTCCATTGAGGGAACAAGAAAGAAGTACAGTAGGAAATTTGCTTTCAGCAGTATGTGTGAATGTGGATTTTGTGGAAAGTATCTAACGAGACGTGCCCATAATCAGACAACAACACAGACAAAGCCAGTATGGAAATGCAGGACTGCTACCAATTTTGGCATTGAGAACTGTCCGCACAGCAAGTCAATTGACGAGGCAATCATTGAAAATGCCTTCATTGAAATGTTTCATCTACTTGCAGACAACTTTGATGATGTTCTGGATTTGGTTATCCATTCTGTTGAGGAGACATTATCGAATGATGAAAGTGCCATTAAGTTGCAAAAGGTAAATAAAACTCTTGACTTGCTGGAATCAAAGAGAAAGAAATTGACCGATATGCTGTTAGATGATAAGATTACGAAAGAGGCATACGATGCAAAGTATAATGAATTGACACGAAAGATTAACCAGACAAAAGGGGAACGCTCGTTGTATTCTTCAAATGTAGAGGCACAAAAGCATGTCAGCCAGAGAATGAAAGAGATTCGTGCCTGTATTACAGAGGCAGATATGCTTGATAAATTCGACAGAGCAGTTTTCGAGAGCATTGTTGAAAAGGTGATTGTTGGTGATATGAATGAGGATGGAATAGTCGATCCATATAAGCTGACATTTGTGCTGAAAGGTATGGATGACAGGGTTGTACCGGATGCAAAAAGACGGTATAAAAATTTGAATAAGAAAATTGGTTAGCATAGCATTACCAAAAAGCAGAAAGGGTTATAAAAATGAACACTCAGAAAGGCTTTTTGGATAATACAGTGGATGATGGATTTGTAGTAGATGGGACAGAGGAATTGAACACTGAAATGTGTTCTTATATACAAAACGACATAGAAGAAATGTGTTCATCTATGCGTGACGACACATGTGGAGACTATTGTGTTGATACAAAAGAAAAACTCGTAGAAGTCCTTTATTTTAGGCACTTTGCGAAGCATTTCATGTTCACTTCGGAGGGTGAAA
>JAAWLS010000054.1 GCA_022798035.1 Lachnospiraceae bacterium
CCCGCACAATGCCCCCCAGGCTTTCTGCTTTCTGTTTCAGAACTTTTTCAAATTCATCCGGCTTGCCAACCGTATCATGCCGAACGCCGAATAACTTTTCCAGAATATAATCAATCTGATTTATGGTGGTTTTGGCTCTTTCAAGTTCTGTTTTGTCTTTTTCGGCCCTGTTCCGATACTCCATAATCTGGCAGTCTCTCTCTTTCTTTGCGTACTCAAAGGCTTTGCGGTATTTCTCGACTTCGGATTTCATATGTTCAATTTGTTTTTTTAATTCTTCTGTATATGTATCATTCATATATTTCTTTGTATCTTGCACCGCTTTTCTGACATCATCAATATTCATTCCTGTTGCATTTCGGATATTATTTACAATTCTTTCTTCAAACAAAACTTCATTTTCCAAGTTTCTTGCTGTTTTTAACTCGCTTTCAAGTTCAATAACTATATCCGCAAGTTGTTCCGCTGTGTAGTTTTCCATAAGTTCGGTTTTAGTCATGGGTTGTTTCCTCCGTTATCTTTCTTGAATATCCATTCTTCAATTCTATTCGCAATCATTATTACTGCGGAAAATTCCAAAACATTATGAACCAATTCTTTTCCCAGTTCACTTCCTGCTATTGTAGGAATGTTTAAAATGGCAAGCAACGCTATGTATATAATTACCCAAACAATAAGCCTTTTCATTCCAATTCTCCCATTCTATCCTCATATCAGTTGTCAAGTTCCCTCAAGACATCTTCTAGGTAATACGTTGGCTTGCTCATTGTCTTTGTTCGATTGCAAAGCACCCTTTCATAGTTGTCTATGATAAGCCCAATATCTTCTCCGTCATATTCGTAATTCTGATAGAATTTCCAGAATGATTTTATCTTTGTAAGGAATGTTAGGAATTGTTTCATTTTTTCTTACTCCTTTCAAATTCATCAATCTTTCCGCATGCCCAATAAAGCAGTTTATCCACTATCTTCACAGTGACAATCGCCTCCATAATCCCGTAATAAATACGCTCATTTATCATTTTGGGAAAGCAAAGAAGGAACGATACTATAACCGCAATCGCTATCCACATCAATCCGATTGCTATATCCATGAACGTTTCTCGCTTTAATTTCACGCTGATACCTCCGGTTTCCAATCTTCGCAACAATCTTCTTTTTCAACGTGCTTTCCTTTGTATTGGCATACAACCATATTTCCATCTTCGCATACAACACAAATGCAATATTTATCCGAACGTCCGCAATTACCGCATGATTTTTTCATTCTGATACCTCCATCAAAATCTCAATCAATTCTTCCTCGGAAATTTGTTTTGTTCCCTCTCTGAAAGTGCGTTTTAAGTCCTTTAATCTTTCATGTGCAAGCATTTTCCCGTTTCGTCTTGGAAATGCGGTATTTGAAACCATGTCTATGTAATATTCCGTCATGTGGTGGCTCAATCCAAGATTGTTACCAGATATACTTACCGCCGAAACAATGAACTTGTCCGATTTGAGTTGAATGTTCCTGTGGTCTATGTCAAAATCGCCGATTCCATGCTGTTTTAATTTAAACGCAAGGTCATCTATAAATTTACCGCTTGTTTGCATAAGGGTGATATGTAGATTATTTCAAACATGGGTTAGTCCTCCGTTTCGGTTAGTTTTCGCCCGCAGTATGGACAATATGTTATTGGCACCGCGTTATCGTCTTGTGTTTTCCCTTCTAGATGAAACGAAATGAAATAACCATATCTATTTTTCAATATTCCTGATTTTCCTTCTGGAATTTTTATATTTTCAGCATTTTCACATATACACATTTTTCTATTCCTCCGATAATTTTCTGCCACAATAAGGGCAAAACTTAATTTTATCTACACACCCAAGGCAACCGCTATCTCCTGTGTCTGCCAAAATTCCAAAACCTTCTTCATCTTGAAATATAAAATTTCCTCCCGTCAATCTCCTGTTAAAATATTCTTCATTATCTTTTGTTATATTTTTGCAAAATTCACACATATTTCAACCCTCCCGAAATCTTTTCAAATTCCTTTGAATTAAATCTTCCGAATGTCACGCTGAACACTTTCCCTCTTTGTGGAATCGGCATATTTTCAAGAAGTTCTTTTGGCATCGGCTCGATGTCTGCATTAAGTAAGTCATCACAAATCAAGTAGCCGTATTTTTCTGGTTTAATGTCTTTGTTTCTGAAAATCATATCAAAACTTCGTCCATATCAAAATCATCTTCCAAATCTGATAACGCCCATTGCAGAACCTTAATCATTTTTCCGACCTCTGCTTTTGAGAATACAGCAAACAGTTGGCTTTCTTCGTAGTCAACAGGTGATGTATCGCTTGTAATCCATTCCGTAGGGAAATCTCTATCTTTTATCAGCTCCCCATTCTCAAACATTTCAAAAATGTCATGTTCTCCGTTTTCGTTTGAAGCCAGCCACGGGTACAAATCCATTTCCCCGTTAAATCCAGCACGGTTTTCAAATCTTCCGGTCAGTATGCGGATTCCATTTTCAAGATTTCCCCATTTATCTATTTCGCTGAACACTGTTCCGTTTGGCATAGTCTTTAATGTTTCAAGCGTAATTATTTTCATTTCGATTCCTCCAACCTCACGCCGCCATACTCCCATAAATCCTCTTTCAGCTTGTCCATATCCAGTTCGCCGTTCTGCCATGCCGCATAATAGTCCAGTACGTGTTGTGTAAATTCAGGAATTTTCTTTGTATAGCTTTTCTTCCAGTAGAAATCCATAAGGACTTCAAGCGGAAGCGTAAGCAATAGAACCATTGCCTGGTTTACTCCATCGTTCACTCCGTCCTGGTATGCTTTTTCCAGTTCCGATTTCACGGAATCCTTGACGGCATTATCAAGCTGGCTCTTGGTTAGGTTGTATGTGGCGGTTTTGTATTTTTGGTTTTTGCGCTCTGCGGCTCGTCTTTGCTGTCGATTCATGTAATCACGCTCCAATCAATTACCACTCAACAATATGTTGCGCCATCTTTTCCAGATAATCAGGTCTTGCAAAATGTGAGATATGCCAGTCTGTACTGCCTCCGTGTTCGGATCTGAAGTGTTCGTCCACCATTTTGTCAAGATAACTCAATCCGTCACTGTCTGGCTCATAGTTCGCTACATTCTCAAAATGGCTGTACTCTGTATCTGATATTGTCGCCAGCGTAACAAATATCTTTTCCAGAGTTTCATCTTTCAGAATCGGATGTATTTTCCCTGTGCGCTCTGTAAATTTACTAGAATACCTCGCAAATGCATTAACTATGTTTTTAAGGGATGTGTCAGTTACGTCGTACTGACTGCCAATCTTTACAAACCGTCTGCACATATCGGCTTCAAGTTCCATCAACTCTGATTTGGTTTTCTTTTTGGCAGGGGTCGGCAAGCTCTTTTTCAAAGAGATTGTATCTGCCTCGTCATTATCTTTAGATAATGTTTCTGCCTTTGTAGTATCTGTATGTAAATCTCTGTTAGTATTTTCTGTAGAATAATCTCTGTAGTTAGTATTTGGTAATGCTCTTTCACTTTGGTCTAACGTCTGGTCATTTTGGTCTATCGGTTGGTCATCGGCGTCTTTCGATATTTCATCTTGGTCTGTCGACGTTTCATTTTGACCTTTCGAGTATTCTTCGATAAACTTTTTTAATTTGTCATAATCAATCGTGTACCACTTTGTTTTATCAATGGCAAGTTTATTATAATTTGCAGATAAAACAATCCCCTTTCCCTCAAGACTTGTAAATATTCTCTTTATTTTCGTCGCAGACCAAACAGGAAAATCCTGCTTTCTCCACGCTTCGTATGAATTATATACCCAGTAATGACCGTCTCGGAAATTCCTATTTGCGTCTTTATTGCGCTCAATCCAGTAATTTAACTGGTTAAGCACTATTGCTTCATCAAGGCTGTTAAGTGCAACTCCCAATTCCATATTTGCCATTACAATTTTATCTTTGTCTATAAATAAACTTCTGAAATCCATAAATAATACCTCCCTTAGATATTTCCCCTAATTATTGAAAAACAACGGACAGGCGAATAGGGAGTTCGCTTTTCGGTAGCCATCCTATTCCGTTGTTAAATACGGGAGGCAGGAATCGAACCTGCGGCGTTGACGTGTATAAGACGTATCCCATCACCACTTGGGTACTCCCGCGTATTCCGCATAGACCTTTCACAACTATGCGGCAATTCGTGACGATTTCCGTATCCGGGGAACTAATCCCTTGCGTGTCCGGGGCTATCACGGGTTTACGGTCATTTAAGGCTTTACTGATTCTCTATTTTTGCTCACCATATAGGCTTGACCGACAGGTTTTTATAAAAAGAGGTGCCAGAGGGATTTGAACCCTCGATAACAGATTTGCAGTCTGTCGCCTTAGCCTCTTGGCTATGACACCATATAATGCCTATCTAACGCTCATATTTGCCCTAAATCGCCCTCTTTTGTGTTTTGGCGAGGAAATTATGGGGTGAGGGGTTAAAATGGCTTAAAATTGATTTTAGAGCGTTATGCTTCATCAACTTCTCCAAACAGCCTTATATACAAATCCAATTCGTGAATACCCGTATACCCCTTTACCGCTTCTTCGGTTTCTTCCCTTAAGTCGTAATGTAAAATTGTTACGGTTTCAACAATTTCATCCATTTTTTCTTCGCTAACTGATTTTATATCTTGCGAACAAGAAAAATAATTCCCGCTCTTTGTCTTTAATAAAATCCTTCTGTCTTTAAACATGCATAGAAACTCTGCTTTTTCTGTATCATACAATTTCCCGTTAATAATAGCCTTTTTGTGGAAAACCCTTCTCTCTTGTCGGAAAGGATATACAATCCCGCTGCTTCCGGCTTTTGTTTTTCTTAAAAGAGAACGCATGACAAAATCCCTCCTGACTTCGTTTTGCAGTTTATCTAGCGGGAATAATGTTCCTGCCAGTGTTATTTTTGATTCGACAGGACAGTGACCGCTTTGCTCCTGTCTAGTTAGGCACTGACAAACCGCATACAATAGATGGGATTTGAAC
The DNA here is from genome assembly GCA_022798035.1 of Lachnospiraceae bacterium. GTDB lineage: Bacteria > Bacillota > Clostridia > Lachnospirales > Lachnospiraceae > Petralouisia. The sequence continues at coordinate 5,041 of JAAWLS010000054.1, forward strand.
CCATACGCCCTGCCGGGCGACCACAAAAAAATATGTGCCTTACCATTCAGCCACTATTGTACCGTCCAATTTATGTCTATGAGGACTGCATAGGATTTTATATGTCTTTACTGACAATGCCAGAGGCGTGTCCACAGGGTAGCGACCTGCTAACGGAATTGAACCGCCCACCGACGCTGTTTTCGGATAAATCCGACAGGCTAGAACCACTGCGTTGACACTTGGCAAATCCCCGCAAGCCGTGCGATGGCTCTTAACAGCATTCCGCTACGGGGTGAAAGGAGTGTCAAATGGTACGAATGTTTGACACTAAACGCCGACGGTAGGATTTGAACCCACAGACCATGTTCTCCATGGCACATCAGTTTTCAAGACTGCGCCCTTATAACCATTTGGGTACGTCGGCATAATGGGAATGCTTTTTGTAAAGCTTGTTTATTTTTGGAATCAACCCATAGGCTTTACCATTCCCATAACGCAGATAGCAGGACTTGAACCTACACGCCGTCATTTGACGGTTACTGACGGTTTAGCAAACCGTTCCCTTACCAGTTAGGGTTATATCTGCAAAACCGGCGGCAACGAGACCAACAAGCTGCCGCCGATAATTCATATAATCCACCATTTACCAGCCTTGTGTTAAGCCCATCAGCAATTACAATTAACCCGAATAAACATTTTCCAAGGATTTTGTAAAACTTTTGTCTTTAACATTTGCTCTTTCAACTTTGAAGAAAATAAACTTTGACCTTTCAGCTTTAAGATTTGAGCTTTGCTCTTTAATCTTTGCAGTTGAAGTATTTGTTTTTACAATCGCTCTCCCAACTGAGCTACAAGTCCGCAGACTTGGATGGAATCGAACCACCGACATCTTGTTTATACAAATTTGGTTTTCAAGACCAATTCATATTATCTTCGCCCATTGAAGTTTGCAGATTTCTTTATTGTTTCACATTGGTCTGTACCTGCAAAAGACACACGAATTGTAGTTTAGGGTTTTCGGCAAACAGTGGATAGAATTTATTTAATTTTTAATATTCAATCGTGATTTCCGTCAATGCATTGCTGACCGAAAGTGCGCTGTCAACTTCTGCCATGAAATCATTGATTTTCTTTTCCAAATCCTCAATCTTGTCAAGAACATGGAGCGGGTCAACCAGTTCGTACTGGTTGGATTTCAAAAAGTCTGCCTTGACCTTTTCGATGTCGGCAGCATTTGTCTTTCCATCTTTCTGTCCATAGATTGCGGTTACATACTGTTCCGCCCTCTGTTCAAGGTCTTTTCCGTTTTCCAGATTGATTTGCATTTGAGCCTTATCGTAATGCTTCCGCATAGCATTCATAAGTGTTTTGTAAAATTCCATTCCGTGATTTTTCATCCAAATGGCTTCTGCCCTTGTATATTCCACGCCGGAAATTTCGACTTTGGTTACAGCATTGGAAAGTATGACTGCTCGTTTTATTGCTGTTTGACGGTTGATAAAGTCAGTTGCCTTGTCATACCCTCCTTGCATGATTTTGATATAATCATCAAGCGGAACACCGCCTATCTTATCGTTTGAATGTTTGTTCGCAACACTGTAAACACCTTCTGCGATTGCTTTCTCAATCCGGCTGTCAAGCAGTTTTAATTCTGCAAGAGCCTTATGAACGGTCATGGTTTCAGTCGTCATAAAAAATCCCTCCTAAACTTTAATTTTTATATAGCCTTTCGGATGAACCGGGGCACCGGGACTCGAACCCGGAAATACAGCAGTCAAAGTGCTGCGCCTTACCGTTTGGCGATAGCCCTAAAATTTATTCAACGACGATTTTATGCCCGTCAACTTCATTTATTTCAAAAACCCAGCATCCCATGAAGCACGAACATTTCTCTTGAAGTTTCTTTGTTTCCCTTTCTTCAACTTCTTCTGTTGAATTTCCGACTGTCAGATATGCTTCATCGTCGCAGTCGTCCATATAATCAACTCTAAATAATTTCATTCTTCCCTCCTGATAATCCTGTCTGCTATTCTCCTTGCCGCACACTCTCTGTCTATGTGCGACGGAAGTTCTTTTATCGCACTTTCTATGCTTGCGACAAATGCGCCATATAAAACTTTGTCCTCGATAAGTGCTGATTTCAGTTTTCGGAAAAGTTCTGTGTTTTCTTGGACTGTGTTCATATTGCACCGCCTTAATGTTTGATTTTAGTGTTGGTATCTTTAGTATTTTGATTTGATTTAATCGGGAGTGGGGTAGAAGTGTCTTTTGCGGATTAAAGATTATTATTTGTCTTGCAAACTGCTTTTCCAGTCATAAAATCTTGTCCTCATATCTCCATAAACCATGTTATCATCACTTCCGTTATATTTCTTTCTAAGATATACTTCCAACATGACGATAAGACGATTTTGTAAAAGTTGCGAAGGATTTCCTTTACAGTTCTTAGCGATAATCATACGATAATCAAGGTTTGGATAATATGTATCAATCAAAAATACATTTCTATCCTCCAATATTTGCCTTAATTTTATGTGTGCATAATCATCTTCAAACAAATCTGACGTATCGGAAACTAAAAGAACAAAATCCTTTTCGTCTTCCAGCAGCTCTCTAATCTCTTTCATATCCTCGTAGTTTTCAGAAGATTTTTCACAGATAAATTTATCTATCGGAAAATCCATCTGTTTTGAAAATTCAATGACTTTATTTTTGCGATTTTTAAAATTTCCGTCTTTATCTCTTACATATCCAAATATCTTCATTTCACATCACGACCTTTCTTTCAGCAGATTATCAAGCTTTGGTCTGGAAACATTCAATCGTCTTGCAAATTCAGCCTTTGAAAGTTCTCCCTCCTCAAACAGTTTGATATTTTCAGAAAACAGTTCTTCATCAATTTCCATCTTCTTCCTGCCGCAGTTCTTGAATTTTCCCTCACGCATTGCAATAGCAATTCCTTCTTCCTGCCTCTCTTTTATGTGTTCCCTCTCTAAGTTCGCAACGTAGGAGAGTATCTGCAAAACAAGGTCAGCTATGAACGTGTCCGTCAAATCTCCAGTTCTACCGACTGTTGTGTCAAGAAGTGGCATATCCAAAACTTTCACATCTGCCTTAATCTCTTTTGTGATTTTTCTCCATTCCTCCGTAACCTCGTTGTAATTTCTTCCCAAGCGGTCTATCGAAAGAATTATGACAATATCATCACTTGTCAACTCTGAAATCATTTTCTGATATTCTGGTCGCACAAAGTTTTTTCCGGATATTTTGTCGGTATAAATCTTTTCACACCCTGCCGCCTCTAATGCCTCTAACTGTCTTGCTAAATTTTGAGCCTTTGATGAAACCCTTGCATATCCAATCTTCATATCGCTACCTCCTTCGTTTTCTTTTATTGTATCATATTTTGCCTTGCATTGCAAGATATATAATCATTTTATATTGATTTTTCTTGCCATATCTGCTATGATTGTAGGAAAAAGGAGGTATTGCCATGTCAGCAAGCAATTTTACATTCCGTATGCCCGATGAACTTCGCGAGAAGTTGGAACAAGATGCTAAGCGTGATAGCAGGTCTCTATCCAATCTGATTATCAAAGTATTAAATGACTACGTTGAAAATAAATCAGAGGATAAAGAGAAAAGATAAAGTATATGGTTATCAAGGTTTTGTAAGGTATATATAATATAATTAAATATAGACTTTTTGTTTTAAAAATAATTTTTAAGGTGTCCTATGTGGATGCCTTTTTATTTTTTCGGAATTTTCAGAAATAGGTCTACAAAGGGCGTTTTTTTGAATTTTCCGACCACAGTTAGCTTAATAAGCGGATTTGAACGTTTCCCACAAACCCCCACACCATCCCTTTTGACGCTCCGTCCGCTCCCGCGCCCCTCAAACCGCCTAAAATCTATGTGCAATATGCACAAAAAACAACTAATCATAATCGAACATTCATTCGTAACATAATAGTGTACCTTTTAATGCAATCCACACCACCACATATAGACCCTCACTCCCCATCCACCACAACATCTATCTCTTTAGCCTCACCGCCGCCCAGTTTCGGCAATTCCGTTAATATGCGTTGCTTTATCTGTTCCTGTTGCACCATGCGGCGCGGCTCGTACAGCTTACCTAACTCGTCCTCATTGTTCGCCCTTAATGCGTGTCCCATAGTGTCGTTGCTCAATCCGTTTGTATTGGAATCCTGCATTTCTTCTTGTAATTTTTTGATTACGTCAAACCGTTTAGAGCTTAATATATCATTACTCTTACACGCATTACCCTTATATTCCACCGTATCTCCATTGCCATAATTTATAATATATAGATTATTATATTCCTCATCCATATCCGTTTTAGATATATTAAATACATAACCATTAGTATTATTAGCCTTATGCCATAAATACAATGTATATCTATTTATTCCAGTTAAATTACTAAACTGATTATATTTAATAACTCCACCATATCTTTTGTTTAATTTAATAAACATATTGCATACAGACTCTACATCATAGACATTGTATGTCAATAGCTTAGATTTGCAGTTATTAAATCTAATATCGCCATAATCAGGCTTAAATACCAGCTCATAAATATCTTGCCAAAACGAATCAATTATATCAGCCTTGCGCTTTTCTGGAGCATCGGACACGGAAAATTCTTTATACAGGCGCATAAACTCCATTTCTACCTGTTCTGCAAAAGACAGAACTTCTTGTTGATTCTGCACTTTCTCCACGTCCTGCACCTCCAATCCGCTCAAAAATAAAAATAACCCGAAAACCTAGTATAGCGACTAGGCTTCCGGGTTCCAAGTTTCCCTCTACAATTCCATCTCAAAAGTTAATGTTGTGTAAATCTGTTAAATTATAAAAAACATAACATAGATTTATTTATCTGTCAACTATGGATTTATAGAACATACATTCTATAAGCTGTATATATAATATATATCCGCGAGCGTATTATAATAATTTAATACATACCAGTAATGTGTGTATGTTATACTTTATTGGCTAAAGATTTACTGTATTGGCATTATATACTCTTTGATATATGGACATATATACTGTATTGGCTAATACTATACACTATGGCTATATATACGTTATAGATTACTGGTATAATATACTCTATGGCTTATAATATACACTATGTTATGCTTTGCTTTATAGAGATTAATAATAATATATACAGTATATATCTTAGTATAGATTAAATAATATTTATCTATATACTAATTTAAGACCTCATCAAACA
>JAAWLS010000055.1 GCA_022798035.1 Lachnospiraceae bacterium
TTTTCATAACCTGAATAGGTATGAACTACGTACCAGTTTGCCTCTGCCATAAATCACCTATGCCTCCTATAATTTCACCAGATTATCCACACCATATTTGATGAAAACATCTAATACAGCAATGATGATACCTAAGATAACAGAAACAGCTACTACTGCAGCCGTCTGCCTTCCAAGTGATTTTTTGTCCGGCCAGATAATTTTCTCAAACTCAGCTTTCAGACCAGTGAACCAGCTCGTTTTTGAAGTCTTTTCTGTATTGGTTTCTCCCATTTTTACCTCCAGCGGTGCATTCACTGCACGTCCATTTCGAGATAGTCAAACATAATTTGACCTCGTTTCACTCCATCCTGTTACTTGGTTTCTTTGTGTAACGTGTGTGTCCTGCAGAACTTGCAGTACTTCTTCGTCTCCATTCTGTCTGGATGAGTTTTCTTATCTTTGGTCATGTTGTAATTACGTTGTTTACATTCTGTACATGCCAGTGTAATTCTTGTGCGCACAACTTCCACCTCCACTACTTTCTAATTTTAGGCATAAAAAAAAGACCTACTTCCATCGCTAGTCTACTATAGCATACTCTGGTTGTTTTCGTCAACACTTTTGTGCCTGAGTTTCTCTATTTTTCAGTTTTCCAAATCTTTCCTCCTAAAAACTAAAAATACAATAATATTCCAGAAAATAGTATAGACACCTTAAGTAATTTGTCAAAACATCCGATATATGTAGTAAATTATAGGTACAGAATGCAAAAGTATACATGGAGTAACTTTGTACCCCCATGCTTCGGCATGATTTCACGGATGAAAGGAGGGGATTTGTATGGCCGCTATTGATACCGCTTATAATTATTATTTAAGCACCTATGCAAATCAATCGGTTTCTCGTTATGATTCGCATAAAAAAAGCGAATTACGCAACATATATAATACAATTGTCAAAATCAATAAGGATTCCCCTCTCTACAAGATTAAGCACTCAGGGGATGTTCAGAAATTTGCCATAGACATCAAAGAGAGTACACGCGCTATCAAGAACGTGGTAGCTTCTCTCTCCGATGCAGAAGAAGGCATTGGAAATGCATTTCAGAAAAAAATAGCCGTTTCTTCTCAAGAGGACATTGTTTCGGCTGATTATATTGGAAACAACAAGAATTCTGAAGAGATGGACAGCTTCCTTGTAGAGGTAAAAGCAGTCGCTGCTTCTCAGATTAATCTGGGAAATTTTCTGGATAAAAATCATCTCACTTTGAAGCCTGGCTCTTATTCTTTTGATTTAGAAAACACAACATCCACATATGAATTCCAGTTTAACATTAACGCAGACGATACCAACTATACCACTCAGAATAAATTAGCCAATCTCATCAGTAATGCAGATATCGGTTTGAAGTCTTCTGTCATTGAGGATGAAAATGGATTAAGCGCATTACAGATTGAGTCCGTCTCCACGGGAATTACACCTGGAGAATCTTTTCTTTTCTCCATTTTTCCTCAGGGTACTCGTGACTCTATGGCTGCAGTAGAGGCTCTCGGCATTAATCACGTATCTCAGGAAGCCCAAAATGCTGTCTTTCTTTTAGACGGGATAGAACGCTCTTCCCATTCAAACACTTTTACTATCAATCATGCATTTGAACTCACACTTCACGGAATCAGTGAAGAAGGCAATCCTGCTTTAATTGGGTTTAAAACAAATGCCGACGCCATGACAGAAAATATTCAGACGCTGGTGGATTCCTATAACTCCATTCTGCATACTGCCAGTAAATATTCTAATTCCCAGCACCAGAGCGTAAAATTGTACCGGGATATGAGCAGTACTGCTTTTGCTTTTCAAAACAGTTTGGAAAGTATAGGACTTCTGGTAAGTGAGAACGGTGAAATTTCCATTGACAAAGCACTCTTAACGGAATCCGTCTCAGAAGAGAACTCGGAAGAACACTTATCCGTATTAAACGATTTTAAGAATCTGCTGAATACCAAGGCTAACAATGCTTCTTTGGACCCTATGAAATATGTGGATAAGATTATCGTTACTTATAAAAATCCTGGAAAAAATCTCGTAACGCCCTATATCACTTCCATCTATTCCGGAATGATGATGGACCGTTATTGCTAAAAAGGCTACCGTAAACTGAGAGATGCTGCAAGATATCCATTGCATTGCAGAATTTCTTCGTTTTACGGCAGTCTTTTGTATCTCTAATATTTTTTCCTCTTACGGCAGCCTTTTCGCTCTCTAACTGCCTTTAAGATTTTGTCTTTTCTTCTTTCAAGACTGTCTCCGCAATCTCTCCAAATTTTTCAAATACGGGCAGAGTTTCTTTCAATGCCTGAGCAATCTCGTTATCTTTCCTGCCGCCCAGCGCCTCGCTGAGTTTTTGAATGCTTTTGTTGATTTCTTCTTTCTGCAGCCTCTCTTCTTTTTCATTAATCAATGTCATGGTTCCATTCAAAATCCCCACTTCCCAGTTAATTCCCTTTATAATGCCTTCCAGATAATCATCTGTGTCTTTCTTCCTGCTGCCCTCCAGCTCCGGAATAATATTCTTCATACTTTTTATCAGTCTCTTATTATAATCACCGAATACTTCCAGCGCTTCTATCTGTTCTGCACGAAGTTCTTCCATTGGCGGTTTCCTCCTTTTTCTTCTGTGTTCTTTTCCTATTTTACTGCTTACAAGACATTTTCAAAATCTTCCTCACTTGCATCAACTGCCAAATCTTTTCCTGCTTCAAAATATTCCAAAATTTGACTTTGATAAATAGTATATTTATATATGTATTTTTCAGGAAAAGTCAGCGATAATCTGAGCCATATAAGTCTCATCTTCGATTGGCAATAATTCCTGTTCCTCTTCTATCTCATTATTATATTTGCCGTCTACCGGCGTCCTGCGGCCTTCGCCCTTTAAAAACCACTCATATTCCAAATCAATATGGCCCACATCTACTGCCTGATACCCGGCCCTGCACAAGTCGCTGGCAAGAATTGTCGCCGTTGCTCCAAGCGCCAGTAAAAACAAGGTATCTTTACTCTGCTGCAGACAGCAGTCCAATATCTCCTGATATCGGGAAAATGCATTTTCTGCCGGACCTAAGATACGCTGAATACTTCCGGCATTGTCAAACAAATCATTCCCAACGCTTAAGCCTGTGAAACATCCTTCCACAAAGATACATTTTCTGCCTTCCCAGATACGTTTTAAATTCTGAAATCGTCTGCCTGGTCCTTCCGTCTGCTGGTCTGCATACATCACATAAGGCCGGGTAACGTAAGCGTCATAATACATTTTTCCAGGTTTTAGAAGCGCCAGGTGCTCCTTTCGCACCTGAGGATTCAGATAACAGCGGATTTCCCGTTTGGCCTGCGCCGTATATTTTTCCAGGCTTCCGTAGTTGTCTGCAATTCCAACCAGCAGTTGTTCATCCTCTGACTGCAGCACGCACTTCAACTTTTCTACCAATTCCTGGCTCATCTCTGTTTGAAATCTGTGGCGGTTCCTCCCTGCAATCACTGCAAATTCTCCGTCTCCAAACCGTGCCAAAGATTTTCCATTTTTTACGATTTCTTCTACTGCCTCTTCCCCAGACGCAATTTTAGGGAAACACTTTTCCAGGGAATGCCTCATACTGTCATACAGCTCATAAACTGCATTTTCCTGAAAATACACATTGTCCTGCTGATTCTGTTCCGCCCATTCCAGCAGCTGCTTTTGTCCTCGAATCAATTGCTTATTTCCTTCTTCCAGTTGATATACTCTTTTCTGCATCCCCTCTACAATCCCAAGAAGGCTTAAAAATTGCTGTTCTAATTCCATTTTCTTTCACCTTTTCTATACGATTATTTTTTTAATCCAATCATACATTGTAAATATCTGCTTTATAGGCATTCATATTCTGCCGCATCCAGGCAATGGTCTCCGCAATTCCCTGAGCAAAGGTATACTGCTGCCTCCACTCCGTCAACTCTTTGATTTTGTCATTGGCTCCCAGCAGACGGTTTACCTCGCTTTTTTCCGGACGCAGCCGCTGCTCATCACAGATAATTTTTGCCTTCGGATTAATCTGGCCGATAATCTCCTGAGCCAAATCCCCAATGGAAATTTCCTGCTGGGTTGCAATATTGATTTCTTCTCCGATGGTTTTTTCCGATTCTGCGATGGCGATAAATCCTGCCGCCGTATCTTTCACATAATTGAAATCTCTTGTAGGGGTCAATGCTCCCAGCTTAATCTCTTCTTTCCCTGCCAGCAGCTGAGAAATAATCGTAGGAATTACGGCTCTTGCTGACTGTCTGGGCCCAAATGTATTAAAGGGCCGCACAATAGAGACAGGCATATTAAAACTTCGGTAAAAACTCTCCGCTAAACGGTCCGCCCCTATTTTTGTGGCGGAATAGGGTGACTGTCCCTGATAAGGATGTTTCTCGTCAATCGGTACATACTGAGCTGTCCCATATACCTCTGAGGTGGAAGTCACCAGAATCCGCTCTGTCTCTAACTGCCGCGCCGCCTGAAGCACGTTCAGCGTTCCCTTGATATTTGTGTCCACATAAGAATCCGGGGAATGATAGCTGAATGGAATGGCAATTAAGGCTGCAAGATGGAACACACCGTCCACTCCTTTCATCGCTTCACGCACTCCATTCGGGTCTCGGATATCTCCGGTAAACACTTCTATTTCTTTTAATTTATCTTCACTCAAGCTGTCCAGCCAGCCCCAGGTGTTGAAAGAATTATAATAAGCAAAAGCCTTGACCTCGTATCCCTTTTCCACTAAAGATTCTGTCAAATGGCTTCCAATGAATCCATCTGCACCAGTTACTAACACTTTTTTCATCTGTGATATCCTCTCTGCTTTTCTTAAAATCTCTGTTTATCTGTTCTTATTCTAATGCACAACTTGAATTTTGTCTATCTTTAATCTATTTTGAATTTCCCATTTTATAATTCATAATACCAAAAGTTCTGTTATGACAAAAATATGGAAACCCAAATTAATATATGATTTTCCAGTTCTGAAATGACTATTAATCGAACAGAAAACAGATATTATTCCCATCCGCCATGCACCTCTTAGCAGTATGTTCCACACATATAAAATACCCCAGCCTTAAGGCTGAGGTATTTTTATCGCTTTTTAGAATCATTTAGAATCGTAAAATCTGATTCACCGTTCCAAATTGTTCCAGCTGCTTTCTCTGCATCATAACCCGATACTCTTTCAGAAGGTCATCTTTCTTCTTGTCGGAAACAGCCTTGCCGTAATCCAAATCCTCAAGGCGGCTCTGGGCTGCTGTCGTATTCAATGATGCATAGGAATTATTGCTTATGGTATGTCCCAGACTGTTATAAGCCGCTCCTAAACTGCCTCTTGCCGACGACACATTATTCAATGCATTATCAATAGATGAAATATCAAAGTTACCTGTCACATTATAACCGGAAATTCCCAAAGCTCCTGAGCCTGCATTGGGCATATTAATGGTCATTCCGCTGCCATCCGGGTTAGACGCCACATGAGCTCCCGTCATAGTTCCGTCCAGCAGATTCATGTTGTTAAACTGTGTGCTGCCTGCCGCATCGGAAACATATGCATTCAGCTGAGATACCTCCTGCTGTATGGCTGCACGGTCATCCGGTCCGTAAATTGCTGTGTTTGACGCCTGAACGCTCAATTCCCGCATACGCTGCAGGGAATCGGAAATCATAGACAATCCTCCCTCTGCCACATTCACCATATCCTGAGCAGCTGCAGCATTTCTCGTACCGGCATCAAGGCCCTTCTGCTGTTTCATTAGTTTCTGGATAATTGCAAGACCTGCTGCATCATCCGCTGCAGAATTTACACGTTTGCCGCTGGCCAGTTTCTGAGAATTGCGCTGTTGATTCTGTTCCTGCGTCTTGTACAAACTCTGATTCCTATATAAGCTCTGGTTCCTGCTGATAGATGAAATACCCATAAGAACCCTCCTTTCCCTATCGGTTTTGTTTTTGAAAAAGAATCCTATCTTACCGGATTCTCCGCCTGCGGCGGTTCGCTTCTGCGGCATCGTTCTCTTTGACCGCAGTGCGATATGGTTCTTTTATTCTATATGGGAAAATCCGGAAAAGTTTCCTAATAGAATAAATCATAAAACTTTCCTAGTTTTAAGTTCATTATAACAAAAAGAAATATTTTTTCAATTATTTTCCAAAACTTTTGCGAAAATCTTCTCACTTCTGCAGGTATGATTCACCCATTGCACACATTCACAGCCAAGCTCTTCTGCCTATTCCGACTTCAGATTCAGTTTCTGCTCCATACGGCGCATTTCCTCAAATTCTCCCATATCCAAAAAGGAATCCTCGCTGATGGGATACATGCCTACTTTGCGCTCCTCTTTTAACAATTTTTCTGCCAAATCTGTCATATGGAAAAAGGTATCTTCTGGAATTTCCTTTAATATTTCCGGATTTAAAATATACATTCCTGTATTCACAAAATAAGATATTTTCGGCTTTTCTTCCATAGACTTGATTCTGCCGTGTTCGCTGGAATGAACCACTCCGTAGGGCACCACGATATTTTTCAATGCGGTGACAATCGTCAGTTCATTTCCTGTCTCCTGATGATATCTGTAAATGTCTGCATAATCCGCGTGAATCAGAATATCGCAGTTTGTCACAATAAACGGCACTGTCAATTCTTTTTCCAACAGCGTGAGACTTCCCGCAGTCCCCAATGGTTTTTCTTCCTCTACATAATGCAGCTGATATTCCGCTGCATTTTCCGAGAAATAAGACTTAATCATGCTCTTTCTGTAGTTTACCGTAACGTGAAAATCTTTTACCCCGTAGGTGCGGAACTCGTTAATAATACGTTCCATAATGGGAATATCCCCGATGGGAATCAGAGGCTTTGGCAGAATCTTCGTGTAGGGATAAAGCCGGGTTCCCTTTCCTCCAGCCATAATGACAACGGGAATCTCTTTTAATGTATCCCTTTCCTCTGTCTTTCCCTCCGTATTTTCCTCTTCTTTGAAAATAATATCTGTTATCCGATACTCTGTCGTCACTACTGGCAGCGCTGTAATCACGTATTTCTCAATGAATTCCTTTGCCCTGCTCCGCTCTTTGCAGTAGATAACTTTGGGATTTTTATTCATAATCTTTTTCAGTTCTTCCTGCAAATCCCCGGTTCTAATCAGCCATCTGCGGATATCGCCGTCTGTAAGAACTCCCGCCAGCTTTTCCTCTTCGTCTGTTACAAACAAAATCCCTTTTGTATTCAAATCAATTTTCTGCATAGCTTCCACAACGGTGGCAGTCTGCGTTATGAGAAAATCATAAAGTTCTTCCTGTTTCATTGTGAAAACCTCCTGTTTCTTGCACTGCCTTCCATGACAGTCTGCCTATTTCCATCGTGGCAGTTTCCTCAGCTGAAATATTCGAGTGCCTGCTTCATTAAAACTTCCGCCATTGCAAAATCCAGTTCATCGTCAATATCCACGGAATGTTCTTTTGACATGATATACGCATATCCATGTTCCCCATATAGATTTCCTTTTTCCAGTAAAAATGGAATCTTCACAATATAAATCGCCCCATTGATACGGTAATAGCTGGAAAGTTTCTGCCTAGGCCCATTTACCTCTTCCCGGATAAATCCATTCAGGCATCCATCTTCCGGCAGGGTGTTGCTCCACAGAGGTGAATGCTCCATTTCACATACGCCCACGATGCTGTCCGCCTGTTTTTCCTCCAACAGCTGATAGGCAGACTGGATATCCTGCCAGGTTCGCAAAGGAGATGTGGGCTGCAGCACGGTCAATGTATCGAAACGCTCTCCCCTCTTCTCGTACTCCTTTATCACAAACCTCATGGCATCCCAGGTAGTCGCCGTATCGGAAGACAATTCTTCCGTCCGCAGAAAAGGAACTTCTGCACTGTATTTTTTGGCTGTCTCTGCATAATATCCGCTGTCTGTCGATACATGGACACAGTCAAAAAGCCCCGACTGCAGTGCCGCTTCTATACTATATGCCATCAGGGGTTTTCCATTTAACGATTTTATATTTTTATCTTTTAATCCTTTCGACCCGCTGCGAGCCGGAATCACCGCTATATTTCTCATAAGCCGCTCCATGTGATATCATAAAATTTTTTCTTTAAATCTATCTGCCCGCTTCCCAAAAATTTCTGGACAATCCTGACAATCTGTTCTGAAGTGTCTCCATTTCCATAGGGACTCTCGTATGTTCCTATCTCCATATCCATTGCCTGGGTTATGGCATTTAAAATAGACATACGTTCCGGCTCGCAAGGCAGAATACTCTTGGCCATAATCCTCCCTTTCTGCCTGTCCCCAATATTTACGGTGGGTACTCCCAGGGAGGGAACCTCGATAATTCCGCTGGAGGAATTGCCCAGCACAAATCTGGCATACTTCACTGCGCTTAAGTAGCGCTTCATGCCAAGAGACGCTACCAACTTCATGTTGGAATGTTTCCTGACTTCCTGCTCCATAAATTCGTTAATACTGTCTCCGCCTGCATCTGCATTTGCCTTTGTAATCAGATAGAAAATATCCTTCCGCAGTTCCATTGCTGAAAGTAATTCTCTCACCTGTCTGTCTGCGGTTCCCCGCTCCAAAGTCACTGGATGAAACGTTACTACCGCGTAGTCTTTTTCTGCTGGAAATCCTACGCTTTCTTCCAGTTCCTTTCTGCTCAGCAGCTTTTCTTTTAATATATTTTCCACCCCCAGAGCCCCTACGTTAAACACCCGCTCTGGCTCTTCGCCCATCTGAATAATTCTCTTCCGGTATTCCTCCGTGGAAGCAAAATGCAGATAACTCATCTTTGTCACCGCATGACGTATATTGTCGTCAATGGCTCCCTGGGTCAGCTCTCCTCCATGAATGTGGGCGATGGGAATCTGCTCATTCATTGCTGCCGCGCAAAATGCCAAAATTTCTGTCCGGTCTCCCAGCACTATCAGCAAATCCGGTTTCTCTTCCTGAAAATACCTGCCGAATTCCACTAACCCATTAGCCATCGTCCTCGTAATGTCATAATTGGTGTTTCCTTCTACATAGATGGGGATTTTTGCAAAAACTTCTATTCCGTCTCTCTCTGCTTCCTGATAGGTATTGCCCAGTTTTTCAAGGAGATGTGCGCCTGTCAGAATGACCTGGGTTTCCCACTCCGTACACTTCTTCAATTTTAAAATCAATGGTTTTAAAATTCCATACTCTGCTCTGGTTGCAGATATCACACAGATTTTCTTTTTTTCCATAACAGACGATTCCTTTTATCCCATTTTTTATCAAGCCGGCTTTTGTCAAATCAGTGTTCTATCAATTTTCCTGCCAGCTCTTCCTTTTCTATCAACTCATCTGCCGCATAATCCCGGCCCGCCGCTTGTCCTGTCAGTGCAAACCACTGCATTGGTGAAATGCCGTTTCCCGGCCGTTTGGCTGTCAGATTTTCCGAGCTGAATACGTCGCCTTTTTTAATTGCGGTTTTCGCTACAATACTTTTTCTGGCTATCGCTATATTTTTCTTTTCTGATTCGGAGGGTTCTTTTTTTCCGGTTCCCATGGCCTGCTCCACATTGCGCACAGCCGCCACCATGGCTTTCAATTCTCCCGGTTCCAAGCTGGCCTGATGGTCAGGCCCTTCCATCGTTCGGTCCAGGGTAAAATGTTTCTCCAGCACACATGCCCCCAGAGCTGCGGCTCCGATTGGGATTTCAATGCCTTGGGTATGGTCTGAGTAGCCAACCGGCAGATGAAACTCATTTTCCATTGTTTTCATTGCCTTTAAGTTCACATCTCTCATGGGAGTTGGATATTCTGTATTGCAGTGAAGCAGCGTAATCTCTGTTGTCCCTGCTTTTTTCAGGCAGCTTATGGCTGCCGCTATCTCTTCCATCCTGCACATGCCGGTGGACATCACCACTGGTTTCCCCGTCCTGGCTATTTCCAGCAGATATGGCAGATTTGTAATTTCACCGGAAGGCAGTTTCCAGAAGTCCATATTCAGTTTGTCTAAGAAATGAATGCTGTCCAAATCAAACGGGGTGGACAAAAATCCGATTCCCTGTTCCTGACAATATTCTTCTAGTTCCAGAAAATCTTCCTGCCGCAAAGCCAGTTTCTGCAGCATTTCCAATTGGCTCTCCCCGGCTCCTGTGGTTTCCTTCTGATACTCTGCTTTCCCGGCAGAACCGGACACCAGTTTTTCCGGGCAGAACGTCTGAAACTTAATATAGTCGGCTCCTGCTTCTCTGGCTGCTGCAA
>JAAWLS010000056.1 GCA_022798035.1 Lachnospiraceae bacterium
TTTATGGCAACACTTTGGCAACAGAAAATCAGTAAGCCTAAATATAGTGCATAATTGAAGTATAAATTCGGCAATTAGATATAGAAAATTAAACAAAATAGATTAAGAAATAAACTGAACTTGCCGAGGAATTGCTGTAGAATAACATTTTGGTACAATATTTACAGAGAGCTGGATGTTGTGCATAAATGGAATTTTGCAGCAGTTCCTTTGTTTTTTACAGAAAATTTCTTACATTAAGGAATAAAGAAATGACAGAAACGGAGATTATCGCATTGCCGCAGAAAAGAATTATGCTGCCGAAGCGGTATTCTTTTTCAATTTGCTTGTCAGGGAAAATACTGCATGATAGAATAAGAGACGAGAACACAAAGTGGACAAAGGCGTCAAGTATAAGGAGGATGCGAAGAGTGAATATGTTATCGTTAGAAACAGAGTTAAAGGGCAATTCTTATCCAGGGAGAGGGATTGTGATTGGCAAGTCCCAGGATGGAACCTGTGCAGTTACTGCTTATTTCATTATGGGAAGAAGTGAGAACAGCAGAAACCGTATTTTTGTGGAAGATGGGGAAGGAATTCGTACCCAGGCATTTGATGCTTCTAAGGTAAGCGACCCAAGTCTTATTATTTATGCACCGGTGCGGGTGCTTGGAAACAAGACGATTGTGACAAACGGAGACCAGACAGACACCATCTATGAGCGGATGGACAAACAGCAGACATTTGAACAATCGCTGCGCAGCAGAGAATTTGAACCGGATGCTCCGAATTATACCCCTCGTATCTCTGGAATCATGCATGTGGAAAATGGAAGCTATAATTATGCCATGTCTATTTTGAAGAGCAATCATGGCGATGCTGCTTCCTGTAACCGCTATACCTTTGCTTATGAGAATCCTGCCAATGGAGAAGGCCGTTTTATTCATACTTACATGGGAGACGGCAGTCCGCTGCCCAGCTTTGAGGGAGAGCCTAAACTAGTGGAAATTTCAGGGACGATAGATGAATTTGCAGATAAGGTCTGGAGCAGCCTGAATGAGGACAATAAGGTATCGCTTTTTGTGAGATATATAGAAATTGCGACAGGAAAAT
This sequence comes from Lachnospiraceae bacterium, assembly GCA_022798035.1. Taxonomy (GTDB): domain Bacteria; phylum Bacillota; class Clostridia; order Lachnospirales; family Lachnospiraceae; genus Petralouisia. The sequence goes on from JAAWLS010000056.1 coordinate 1,093, forward strand.
ACGAGACAAGAATTATCAATAAGAACGTGAGATAAGAGGAGAACATTATGCAGGAATTAGAATTAAAATATGGATGCAACCCTAATCAGAAACCTTCCAGAATCTACATGGAAGAGGGAGAACTTCCAATTAAAGTGCTGAACGGCAAACCAGGCTATATCAATTTTTTGGACGCTTTTAACGGCTGGCAGCTGGTAAAAGAACTGAAAAAGGCTGCCGGACTTCCGGCTGCGGCTTCCTTTAAACACGTTTCACCAGCCGGAGCAGCAGTGGGACTTCCATTAACAGAAGTGGAGAAGAAAATTTACTGGGTGGACGACATGGATGTGGAGTTTACCCCTTTGGCCAACGCCTATGCAAAAGCCCGGGGTGCAGACCGTATGTCCTCTTTTGGAGATTTTATCGCCCTGTCAGACGTCTGTGACAAGGCAACGGCGATGATAATCAAGCGCGAGGTGTCCGACGGCGTTATTGCGCCGGGATATGAGCCGGAGGCGCTGGAGATTTTGAAGGCAAAGAAAAAGGGAAACTATAATGTGATTGAGATTGACCCGGAGTACGAACCAAATCCTCTGGAGCGGAAAGAAGTATTTGGAATTACTTTTGAGCAGGGAAGAAATGAGCTGAACATTGACAAAGATTTCTTTGGAAATGTGGTGACAGAGCAGAAAGAACTTCCGGAATCTGCCAAGATTGATTTGGCTATTTCCATGATTACCCTGAAATATACACAGTCAAATTCTGTATGTTATGCAAAAGACGGACAGGCAATCGGAATCGGAGCAGGACAGCAGTCCAGAATCCACTGTACCCGTCTGGCAGGGCAGAAAGCAGATAACTGGTTTTTAAGACAGGCTCCCGAAGTGCTGAATCTGCAGTTTGTGGATGGAATCGGAAGAGCTGACAGGGACAACGCCATTGATTTGTATATCGGTGAGGATTACATGGATGTTCTGGCAGACGGTGTCTGGGAAAAGACATTTAAGGTAAAACCAGAAGTATTTACCAGAGAGAAAAAGAGAAAATGGCTGGATAAGATGACAGGAGTGGCTCTTGGCTCCGACGCATTTTTCCCATTTGGAGATAATATCGAGCGGGCTCACAGAAGCGGGGTTACTTATGTGGCGGAGCCCGGCGGTTCCATTCGTGACGACCATGTCATCGAAACCTGCAATAAATACCATATGGTACTGTGTTTTACCGGAATCAGATTATTCCATCATTGATGGTCTGAAAAGGATAAATGGAAAGAACGTATATTTTAAAATTATTGCACGCACAAGTGAATATCAATGGACATATCATAGGAGCAGCGGTGGGCTCTGGAATGACTGGGAAATGTGCAGTTATGGGCGGCGCCGATTTTCTGCTGGCTTTGAGTGCAGGAAAATATCGTATTATGGGGAGAAGTTCGTATGCCGGTTATTTTTGTTATGGCAATAGCAATGAAATTGTCATGGACATGGGGGTGCACGAGCTTCTTCCCATTATAAGGGATGTTCCGGTGCTGTTCGGCCTATTTTCCAGCGACCCGGGTATTTATCTCTATGAATATCTGAAAGAGATTAAAGACAATGGATTTTCCGGAATTGTGAATTATCCGACCCTGGCGTTGGTGGACGGAAAATTCCGGGAAGCCCTGGAGGAAGAGGGAAATTGTTTTGCCAGAGAAGTGGAAGCAATCAAGCTGGCTCATTATCTGGATATGTTTACAGTGGCTTTTGCCACAAACGAAACAGAGGCGCGGCAGATGTTAGAGGCCGGAGCAGACGTAATCTGCGTACATTTGGGATTGACAAAAGGCGGCTTTCTGGGAGCAAAAAAATATATTTCCATTGAGGAGGCCAGGAGAATGGCCGGCCGGATTTTTCAAGTCTGCAGGGAAGTCAATGAAAATGCCATACGTATGATTTATGCAGGCCCCGTCAACACTCCCATCGACATGCAGTATATGTATAAAAAGACGGACTGCCAGGGATATATCGGAGGCTCCACCTTTGACAGAATTCCCACAGAGAGGGCAATTTTGAATACTGCCAGAGCCTTCAAAAGCGGCGGAAATTTTGAAAAAGATAATTTGATGAATAAAATTTACAAAGGCGGATGGAATCCGAGAGATTACTCAGAATTTGTGAAGCAATATATTGAAGAATACTATATGGACGAAATTCAGCTGGAAAATCTGGCGCTGGTGGCTCATATTTCTCCTTCCTATCTCAGCTCGAGATTTAAAAAAGAAGTGGGCATAAGTTTTACAGAGTACTTAATCCGACACCGCATTGACAAGGCAAAAGAGCAGCTTCGCGCCAGCACAGACAGCTGCCGTCAGGTTGCAGAAAATGTGGGATATGTGGATTATGTGCAGTTTTCTAAAATTTTTAAAAAATATGAGGGAATGTCACCCACCGCTTACCGGGAAAAATTTACTTCAGCTGGAGAAAATTCTCATTTTTCATGAGACTAGAAGGCTGCTGCAAAATGTGATGGTTTTGCAAGATACGGTTACAGAAGTCATAACATCTGTACCTTATCCTGCGGAACCTGCTGTTTGTAGCAGCTTTTTTATCATATAGGAAATTCCTTCGGACTTCCTATATGATAAAAAACAAATATGCACACGCAAATGCAGAAGAAGTATGTCGCTGACGCGACGCATTTGCGGCGCAGAATTTCGTTTTACGAAATTCTTTTTTAAATTCTGTGACGGGTGCTTTATATGTGTTAATCCAATATAAACACAAGTAAAATTGATAATAGTACAAATATAATTATATAAACACAAGAAGAAAGAATATAAAGACATTTTAAAAGGAATCAAAAAGTAGTAGTATTTTCTCAAGTGATATTGGCCAATTGTCACAGCGTAGAAATCAAATACCCATGCAGGCAGAATCTCTTGGATGACTGCTCGGGAATATAGAATCAGAAAGGAGAGGTATATGAGGACAATAGCAGTAGCCGGAACTTTTGATACAAAAGGGCAGGAATTCCTTTATGTTAAGAAATTAGTGGAAGAATTGGGGCTGCAGCCCTATATGATTCATACAGGTGTGTTTGAGCCGGCTTTTGAACCAGAAGTTACGAATGCGGAAATTGCATCAGCGGCAGGATACGATATCAACGAGATAGTGGCAAAGAAAGACAGAGCTATGGCAACGGAAGCGCTCTCAAAAGGAATGCAGAATTTGATTCCAAAATTATACCAGCAGGGAAAATTTGACGGTATTATTTCTTTTGGAGGTTCTGGGGGAACCTCTCTGGTAACGCCGGCAATGCGGGAACTTCCCATTGGTGTTCCCAAAGTTATGGTATCTACCATGGCGTCAGGAAATGTGTCCCAGTATGTGGGAACAAGTGATATTATCATGATGCCGTCTATTGTAGACGTGGCAGGATTGAATAAGATTTCAAAAACAATATTTAAGAATGCTGTTCTGGCAATTGCCGGAATGGTGGAGATGGCAGGGAAACTAAAAGAAGATACAAAAGAGACGAAACCTTTGGTGGCAGCTACGATGTTTGGCGTGACAACACCTTGTGTGGACCAGGCAAAGGCATATCTGGAAGAGCGGGGCTATGAAGTTCTGGTATTCCATGCTACAGGAACCGGCGGAAAGACCATGGAGTCTTTGATTAACGAAGGATTTTTTGAAGGCGTCTTGGATTTGACTACAACGGAATGGTGTGATGAGATTGTAGGAGGCGTGCTGGCGGCAGGACCTTACAGATGTGAAGCAGCGGTTAAGAACAAAGTACCTCAGGTGGTTTCAGTAGGAGCCTGCGACATGGTTAATTTCGGACCTATTGACACAGTACCGGAACAATTTGCAGAGCGCAATCTCTACAAACACAACCCAACGGTTACCTTGATGCGCACCACAGAAGCAGAGAATGCAGAGATTGGAAAGAGATTATCTGAAAAATGGAATCAGGCTGAGACAGACATGGTATTGCTGCTTCCCGCAAAGGGCGTTTCCATGATTGACGCAGCAGGACAGCCCTTTGACGGCCCAGCGGAACGGGACAGTCTCTTTGGAGCTCTGAAACAGGGAATTACCAACAAGAACGTGACAATATTAGAGCTTGACAATCATATCAATGACAAAGAATTTGCAGAGACAGCAGCACAGAAATTGATTGATTTGATGAAAAAATAAGAAACCATAGTTTAGAAAAATCAGGAGGTTAAATTATGTTAAGAAGCACGAGACAGGAAATCGTTGATAATTTTAAGAAACAAGTTGCAGAAGGCAAAATTTTGGTTGGTGTAGGCGCTGGAACCGGAATCACCGCAAAATGCAGTGAGGCTGCCGATGTAGATATGCTGATTATCTATAATTCCGGACGTTTCAGAATGGCAGGACGTGGTTCTCTGTCTGGACTGTTGTCTTATGGCGACGCCAACAAGATTGTACAGGAAATGGGACAGGAAGTACTGCCTATCGTTAAGAAAACACCTGTATTGGCCGGCGTATGCGGAACAGACCCTTTCCGGATTATGGACGTATTTTTGAAACAGCTGAAAGAACAAGGATTTAACGGTGTACAGAATTTCCCGACCGTAGGATTGATTGATGGAAAATTCCGTGCAAATCTGGAAGAAACCGGAATGGGATATGGATTGGAAGTTGAGATGATTCGCGAAGCCCACAAGCTGGATATGCTTACTTGTCCTTATGTGTTTGAGCCGGAGCAGGCAAAAGCAATGGCAGAGGCAGGAGCTGATATTCTGGTAGCTCATATGGGACTTACCACAAAAGGTTCCATCGGTGCGGAGACAGCTTTAACTTTGGATGACTGCTGTGTAAAGATTCGCGATATTATCGAAGCCGGCCGTTCTGTGAGACCAGACATTATGGTAATCTGCCATGGCGGACCAATTGCAGACCCAGAAGATGCAGCGTATGTAATCAAGAATGTACCGGAAATTGATGGATTCTTTGGAGCTTCCTCCATCGAGCGTCTTGCTTCTGAGAGAGGAATGACGGCTCAGGCAGCTGCATTTAAAGCAATCCACAAATAAAACTTGTTCTGAAATTCCAACTTTATAAATGAAAGAATCCCGCCGGAGATACAATGGCAGCAGAAGGGAATACAGTTATGCAGTCCCTTAAGTGCAGAGAATCTCCAGAGCGGGATTCTTTGCTGTGATATGGAAAATGTTTCTTCTATAATGTACACAAAATTTTACTAGCTTTTTCTAAAATTTTCTGGTAAAATAAAATTAATTATGCGATACACGGCTGAAGTATAGGAAAAGGAGTGGTGATTATGGCAGAATCTATGGAAGATTACAAGACGGAACTGGAAGCGTCTTTTCGTAAAATCAGCGAGGGAGATATTATTTCAGGGACAGTGATTGATGTGAGTGAGGAAGAGGTAACTCTCGATTTGAAATATTATGCGCAGGGAATTATCAAGACAGAGGACTTGAGCAATGATTCGAATTTTCGTGTGATGGAGGAAGTGCATCCGGGGGATGTAATAGAGGCAACTGTCATAAAGTTAGATGACGGGGAAGGAAATATTCAGCTCTCCAAAAAGGAAGCAAATGACGTCCTTGCATGGGAAAAATTAAAGACTTATATGGAAGAGGGCACAGAGCTCTCAGTGAAAATAGCCGGCATTGTGCCCAGCGGAGTTGTGGGGTATGTGGAGGGAATCCGAGGATTTATACCGGCTTCCCAGCTGGCGCTCTCCTATGTGGAGACTACGGAAGAATGGCTTGGAAAAGAAGTTATGGTGAGAATCATTACGGTGGAAGAGGCCAAAAAGAAACTGGTACTCTCAGCAAAAGTGATTTTAAAAGAAAAGCAGCAGGAAGAGCACGACCGTAAGATTGCCAGAATGGTTCCGGGAACTGTGATGGAAGGCACGGTGGAAACCTTGATGCCTTATGGAGCTTTCGTGGACTTAGGAGACGGAATCAGCGGACTGGTTCATATCTCTCAGATTTCCCAGAGAAGAATTGGCAAGCCTTCTGAAGTGCTTCAGACAGGACAGAAGGTAAAAGTGAAAGTGCTGAATACCAACGATAACAAAGTGAGCCTCAGTATGAAAGCATTGGAAGAAGAGATGGTGGATGTGGACAAGACGGAAAAAGTAGAAGAATATATATCTCATGAGAATGCTTCCACAAATTTGGGAGACCTTCTCTCCAAAATAAAATTGTAAACTTTGACCTATCATCATAAAGAAGGGAGTCACAGTCATATGAGAGTAAACGGGATACAGGGCACGGACGGAACAGGAACACAGATAACTGCTCCTGCGGGAGGCCAGGGAGAAGATTTTTCTTCCTATCTGCAGACAACAGCCTCTTTGGAGTCGATTTTTGAGGAGGCGTCCAAGAAATACAATGTTCCCAAGAATCTGATTAAGGCAATTGCAAAGGCAGAATCTGATTTCAGGCCGGATGCTACTTCTAAAGCCGGAGCCCAGGGAATTATGCAGCTGATGCCTGCAACTGCAAGGGAATTAGGCGTTACAGATTCCTATGACCCCTACCAGAATATTATGGGCGGCACGAAATACATCAGCCAGATGCTGGAAAAGTACGACGGAAACGTGTCATTGGCCCTTGCGGCTTACAATGCAGGAAGCAATAATGTTGCAAAATATGGAGGAATTCCGCCTTTTAAAGAGACACAGAACTATGTGGCAAAAGTGACCGGCTATATGAATAATGGAGTGGATGTGCCAAATGCTTCTTACACAGTCAACAGCGGTGCATCTGCAGGCAATTATGTGGCGGCTGCTTCTGTGGAGGAGGCAGAGGAGAGTTACTACCAGGATATTTTAGACCAGCTCTTTTCTTATGAAGATTATCTGCGTTTTATTGATATGTATACTAAGATGCAGGAAGCACAGCAGGAAAAAGAAGAGCAGAGCCAGGAACAGGAGAATTCCGCAGAGGAATCCCGTTATGGCTATCGGGAAATCAAGTACAGCCCTGCAGTTATGAATTTGCTGGGAGGCAGTAATTGATGGAAGTGATTAAGATTAAATATTTTGACGAGAGTTTGGAGAAACTGACCTATATTGGAGGAAAATCAGACTGGATTGACCTGCGGGCAAGCGAAACGGTGGAATTGAAATCAGGAGATTTTAAACTGATTCCTCTGGGAGTGGCTATGGAGCTGCCCAAAGGCTATGAAGCCCATGTGGTGCCGCGAAGTTCTACCTTTAAGAATTACGGGATTCTCCAGGTCAATAGCTGCGGCGTGATTGACAACAGTTACTGCGGGGATGAGGATATGTGGCGGATGCCGGTGTATGCCACCAGAGATACGGTGATACATAAAAATGACAGAATCTGCCAGTTCCGCATTGTGGAGAATCAGCCGGCAATTGTGTTTGAGGAGACAGAGTCTTTGCAAAATGAAAGCCGTGGAGGATTTGGAACCACAGGAGTGAAGTAGCTTAATTCGTCAATATGTACATAAAATCACAAAAAATTCGTTAGAATGACGAAGAAATAGAAAAGCAATACCCTTTCTTGGTGGATTTAACAAGAAAGGGTATTGCTTTTTGTACAGTTGGCGGGTGGTATTTCAGAGGGAAGTTTGGTAGTATATTTTCATAAAGAATTCTGATTGGACAGAACATTACAGGAGGGAATAAAAGGATGGCAAGTTTATCATTAAAGAACATTTGTAAAGTATATCCGAATGGATTTGAAGCGGTTAAGGATTTTAATCTTGAAATTGAGGACAAAGAGTTTATTATTTTCGTAGGACCGTCTGGATGCGGAAAATCTACAACGCTTCGTATGGTAGCTGGTTTGGAAGAAATCTCTTCCGGAGAGCTTTCTATTGATGGAAAAGTGGTAAATGATGTAGAGCCAAAGGACAGAGACATTGCAATGGTATTCCAGAACTATGCATTGTATCCCCATATGACTGTATTTGACAACATGGCATTTGGATTGAAGTTGAGAAAAGTTCCGAAAGATGAGATTAAAAAGAAAGTAGAAGAAGCGGCAAGAATTCTTGATTTGGAAAAATTATTAGACCGTAAACCAAAAGCTTTGTCCGGTGGACAAAGACAGCGTGTTGCTATGGGTCGTGCGATTGTACGTGAGCCGAAAGTATTCCTGATGGACGAACCATTATCCAATCTGGATGCAAAACTGCGTGTGCAGATGCGTGCAGAAATTGCTTCCCTTCACCAGAGACTGGGTGCGACGATTATCTATGTAACCCATGACCAGACAGAGGCTATGACTCTTGGAACTAGAATCGTGGTATTAAAGGATGGGCTTACCATGCAGGTAGATTCTCCTCAGAAATTGTACAATGAGCCGGATAATCTGTTCGTAGCTGGATTTATCGGTTCTCCGCAGATGAATTTCCTGGATGCTGTCTGCCGTATTGATGGCGAGAGAGCAGTTTTGGTAGTAGGTGAGAATACTATCACTCTGCCTCCTGCAAAGAGCAAGAAATTGATAGAGGGCAATTATAACGGTAAGACGGTTGTTATCGGTATTCGTCCGGAAGATATTGACGATTCCCAGATTGCACTTGAGACTCACAAAGAGAGCATTTTCAATACAAAGGTTACAGGATATGAGCTGCTGGGTTCTGAGGTGCTGTTATACTACACCATCAACGGAACAAGCATGACGGCAAAAGTAGACTCCAGAACATCTGCCCGTCTTGGTGATTCTATTCAGCTGGCAATGGATATTGAAAAGATTCATATCTTTGATAAGGAAACTGAATTGACAATTACCCACTAATCCAGTAATATAATTTCATAGCACAAGTGACGGAAGTAATGCAGAGATGTGTTACTTCCGTTTTTTAACATATAATAAAGACGCCTTTTCACATTTCACATTATAAACATTCAAATTTCAGGAGAATCATATGCTGTCGAATCACAAATTACAAGTTACATTAGAAGAAATTAAGGATATAGCAAGAACTGATTTAGCTCTTTACAGCGATAAGGGGAAATTGCTGGCCTCCACGTATCAGGCGGAGGAGGAGATGGAGGATGCAATTCGTCTTTTTGCAGATTCCATGGCGGAGAGCCAGATGCTGTCAGGCTGTCATTTTTTTAAAATTATAATAGAAGGAGAGCTGGAATATATTCTGCTGGCAAAGGGGGCCAGCGATGATGTATATATGGTGGGAAAG
>JAAWLS010000057.1 GCA_022798035.1 Lachnospiraceae bacterium
GACAGCTTCCAGGGCAAGACCGAGGACGAGTTCATGGAAATGTACCAAAAGGGAGAGCTGAGCGAAAACAGCGATTACACCCAGCTGCTCAAGTCCGCCAGAGAGTATCACATCGTCACCGAGGAAAACGCCGCCAATGTACAGAGACTGGCAGGTCTGCTGTCAGAATGCGGCATACTTCAGGAAAATATTTCAGCCTCCGGGAAAGATGATTCCCTCTCTCACGGGGAGAAATTCCAGAATCTCTGGGAATCTTCCACTTTCGCAGAGGCCAGGGAACAGCTTGCGAATCTGGCTAAAACCTCCGGCATCACAGGCGACAGCGTCCGTGCCCTAGCCCAGGAAAACGCTTCCTTGAGCGGATTCCTGACAGAGTCCGGCATATCGGCCGAGTTTGCCGCCTCCTGCTTCACGAAAATCTGCGAGGGTGCAGACGGATTTTCCATTATCACCGAGGACGCCCTGGCATTGGACGAAGTCCTAAACGGAATGAACAACCGGCTCCAGGAAGTGGCGGCCTCCAAATCCGAGTACGATTCCGCCATGGGAGAACGTGATTACGACGCAGAATTTTTAGACTATCAGGAAGCCTACAAAAATATCACAGAGATGATGGAAAAAGGCGAGTACGGCAGGCACTTCTACTCCACCGCAGAATTTCTCTTAGGGGACGCCGTTAAAACTATGGACATCGGCGAAATCCAAAACTCCCTGGAAGGACAGAAAGACATCTTCGGGGCGGACGCCGACAACGGTAGAGAGTTTCTGGACCGCCTGTACCAGCAGAGAGAACTGCTGGAAGACATGAATTCCTCCCTGGAACAGAATGCAGACGGTTCCTATGAATCCCGCCTGGACCCTAAGGAATTTGCAGAACTAGGAAAAATCGCGGGATTAACCACAGAGCAGGTGACTGCCTGCGTCAATGCCCTTGGGATGTTCGGAACCCCCAACTCCTACAATCTGGAAGACTTGACCGATACGGTAAAGAACATGTCTGTTGCCTTCCAGGACGGCAGTCAGTCTTTCCTGTCCCTCCAGGGCTTGGAAGAGACACTCTCCAACCTGGGACAGTCTGAGGAACAGATTCGAGGTATCATCCAAAACCTCCAGGATTCCGGCGAAATCCAGCTGATTAATTTCCAGGCCGACGACAGAGAATCCTTAGAATCCACCATCACTCTCTTAAAGGAACTGGAAATGATTGAGATTGACGGCAGTAACATCAACGTGGAATCTTTAAGCGAAAATCTTCGGGAATCTTTTCAAATGAACATGGAAGACATCGCGGCCTTTATAGCCAGCCTGAGTAACCACTATCAGCTGACGGACAATGAAGGCTCCTCCCTGTCCCTGGAAGAAGCCCAGGAGAAGATTGCGCCCAAAGCCTCCGGCGTCTCAAGCACCGTGCAGGAAGCCGGAAACAACGTAGACGCCTTGAAAAACAACATACAAAATACCAGCGCCAGCGTCACTGAGCTGGATAACAAGAGCCTGGCCAACATTTCCAGTGAATTTCAGGGTCTTGGCGTCTCACTGGATTCCGTTGCCGGCAAACTGCGCACTGTCCTCTCCTACCAGAGCCAAATCAACCAGAGTTCAGGCCCAGAGAAAGGCGCAGCTGTTTCTGCTGTAACCGGAGGCGGCGGCAAGACCACTCCTCCCAGTTCCGGCGGAAGTAAAGGTATACAAAAGGGACAGGTCTGTGCTGCTGGAAGTCTGGGTATTCCCCGGGATGAGACTGCCCTCATCAATGAATTAGGGGAGGAAACCATCGTAGACCCACAAAAAGGAACTTACGAAGTCGTGCAGGGCGGCCCTCAGCTTCGACGGTTAAAAAAGGGCCAGATTATCTTAAACCATCTGCAGACCAGAGCATTTCTGAAAAGAGGACCAAGAGGACCGAAATCTTCCGGTTCCGCCTATGCCGCCGGCTCCTCTACGCAGACGTTTGATTTCATAGAGACTGCCCTCTCCCGCTTAAAAGACGCTTTGGACAGACTGACCTCCAGAGCTTCCGATACCTTTCGGAATTTTAATTTCCGTATCAAGGAGTACAACAAAGCCTACCAGAAATCTGCCAAAGAAGAAAGAACTCTGACCCAGGCCAAAGACGCCTATCTATCCAGAGCAGACAGCGTGGGCCTGGAGGAAAACTGGGCCAGACAAGTGCGTGACGGCAGTATCAACCTGGCAGACATTGCAGACGAAGGACTCAAAGAGCGCATTCAGGATTACCAGAAATGGTACGAAAAAGCGTTGAAGTGCCAGGAACAGTTAGAAGAGCTGAAAAAGACCCAGAAAGAATTGATGCAGGAAAAAATAGAGCTCCTTATTACCCGGTATGAAAATGCTTTTACGAAACTAGAAAACGCCAAGGAACGCATCCAAAATAAAATGGACTTAAAGGAACTCTGGGGGTTCTCTGCCAGCAAAAATGATTATCAAAAACTCAACAATAATATCCGGGACCAGCTCCTTTACACTGTACGACAAATCCAAAAAATAAAGGAACTCCAGAAAACCGTGGAAAAGAACTCAGAAGCCTGGCAGGAATACCAGGAGAGAATCGACTCCAGCAGACAGTCCATTCAGGACCTTACAAAATCCATTGGAGAAAACGCCATTGCCTCTGCGGCTTTAGCCAAACAGAAAGCAGACAAGAAGAACGACCAAAAAGACATGGAAGATGAACGGCTGGACAGCAAGATTTCCACTGCCTCCACCGCTTCACGCAAAAACAGCCAGATTGGCAAAAAATTTAAAAATATTAATGACAGACAAAACAATCTGCAGACCGCCTATCAGGACACCAGCAAGGCAAGGGCCGGCTATGGACAGAAAATCAAAAAGACCTCCAAGAAACATGTCTCCAAGAAATATAAATCTCTGTTTGATGCCGCCGCCAAAAGCGTAAAAGGAGGAAAACCTGTTCCAGAATCTGTTATCAGCAAAATTGCAAATGCCCTGGAAGTGACGACCGGAAAGGAATATCACGAATTAAGAAAGCTCCTCACCTACTGCAATTATTACAACGCCAACAAACTGGCAGAGGAGGAAAATGAGCAGAATTTAAGACTGCAGAGCCTTGCCGCACAGGAATCGAAAAAGAAACTCCGGGAAGAACAGCTGGGAAACCTCTTAGACGAGAACCAGCAGAAGGCAGAGCGAAGCGCCATCTCCTCCCCGGAAACTGCCGCCTCTAAAAAGCATAACTTAAACGCCCAGCTGCGCCAGAGCCAGTCCGACGTAAAGTCCCACACCAAGACGCGGAAAAATACGACAAAGGACCGCAAAGACGCTGCCAAGAAGGCCCAATTTTATGATACGAAACCCTACAAGAATCTAAAAGACAAGAAGCTGAAAAAGAAGCTGGAAAAGGCAGCCTCTGCCATCAAGTCCGGTAAAAAACTTGACAAGGATTCCTTGGAAGCAGTGAAGAAATACTGCCAGAAATATCTGAACGACGATTTAACCTACTATTACAACTGCCTGGCCTACAACGAGGCTGTGGAAAATGAATTAAGCGCAAAGGAAGCCGAAACCATGGCTAAGGCCGAATCCTACGCCAAATCCCTGCAGGTCAAGCGGGAGAAAACGGAAAACACCGTATCGGAACGGGAGCGGCAGAATGACCTTTACGCTGCCTCTGCAAAGAACCAGACTTCCGCCAAAGGCAGGAACCAATATGTGGACCGGCAGATTTCCAACATTGCCAAGAACCGCCAGACCTACCACAACGCCTGGCAGGACTCCGTCAAGGATTTCGACAGCGCCAAAAGCACGGTGAACAAGTCCTCCTCCAAGGACAAGGCCAAGCAGAAAATCATAAACGACATCAAATCCAAGTTCACCAGCAAAAGCACGCTGATTCCCCCGGCCTGGCTGGACAAAGCCTATTCCGTCTCCGACGCCTTCGGCCTGGCCTGTGAAAACTACAACGAAGCCTTAAACCACATGCAGGCCGCCAAGGAAGCCAAGGACTTAAATGCCCAGACCTCCCAGAGCGAAATCGCAGCCCTGGCCTTAGAGAAGATGTCAAACATCGAGAAGGAATATTCCAATAAGCAGCAGTCCCATAACCGGAAGGCAGAATCCATCAACCATGCCATGGATTTGGCCCAGGCAAAAGGCTATCAGACTGGAGCAAAGTCTTATGAACAGCTGATTCAGAACGAAACCGGCAGCTACGCCCTGCTCCTTTCCAAAAAACAGGAGATGACAAAATCCCTGGAGGAATCCATGAAAAATGGAACTATCAAACAATACTCCGACGAATGGTACGAGATGACCGCTGACATTGACAGCGTCACAGACGCCCTGGAAGCATCCGCTCTGGCCCTGGCCCAGTACCAAAAACAGCTCCAGCAGATTTCCTGGGACAACTTCGACTACCTGCAGAAACGCATAGGAAACGTCACCTCCGAGATGAACTTCCTCTTAGGGGAACTGGCAAGGGAAGATTTGGCAGACGAAAAAACCGGAGGGCTGACCGACCGGGGAAAAGCTGCGGCCTACCTGCACGCCGCCGGCTATGAGACCTACAAGAGCCAGGCCGCAGACTACCAGAAAGAGCTCTCAGAGATAAACAAAGCCCTGGCAGACGACCCTTACCGCAGGGACTTGATAGAGCGCAGGGACGAATTGAGGAAATCTTACCAGGACTCCATCCAGGGAGCCCAGGAAGAAAAATACGCCGTCATTGACTTGTACAAGCAGGGCTATGAAGCCCTCTCCCAGAAACTTCAGAACGTTATCCGCGATTACGGAGAACTCTTAGACGCGGAGAAAGACGCCTACGACTACCAGAACACCATCGCGGACAAGACAAAAGAGATTGCCGATATCCGCAAACAGCTCACCGCATACGCCGGGGACGGCTCCGAGGAGACCAGGGCTAAACTCCAGTCCCTGACGGTGTCTTTGGAGCAGGCAGAAAAAGATTTGCAGGAGACCCAGTACAACAAGTACATTTCCGACACCAAAAACATGCTCTCCGACTTGCAGGAAGATTTCCAGGAATCCATCCAGGAATTGATTGACGCACTCTCCGGAAACTTCCAGGAGCTGATGGCAGGCATAACAGCCAACGCCGACACATCCGTCCAGACCGTTACAGCCGCCATGACAGGCATCGGCTACACGCCCTCCGAATCATTCACCAACCTCTTAAACAACTCTTCCCTTTCCACAGGTTTGGGAAGCCTCAATACCGCTGTCCAGTCCATGGTGGCAGACATAAAGAACCTCTGCACCAGCATGAAGAATTATGCTGACAAGATAGCGGGGAATGTGAATTTTGAAACTGCCGCGGAAGAGCCGGAGGCAAAAGGCAATCCGCCGGCAGGGCAGACGGCAGGACAGCAGAATCCGCCGGCAGGGCAGACGGCAGGGCAGCCAGAAAAGCAGACAAGTCAGCCCGCTTCCAACACGCAGAAGAAAAAAACGGCCAAAGACGAACCAAAAAAAGGTGTATCAGGAAGCAGACCCCTGCAAGACCAAATTATTTCTTTGCGTGAAGAGATACCGGGTTTGATTGTGGAGAAAAAAACAGACACCGGCAAACTGGAAAAGAAAGCCCTCAGCTATCTGAAAGCCCACTTAAAATCCACCAAAGCCAAACGCAGCAGCTTATCCGATTTAAACAAGAAGCTGTACGACAACTTTGGGAAAAAAGTTCTGTCGGAAGCCCAGATGAAAGAACTGGCCAAGATTCTGAACGTGAAATACGACAATCAGAAATCCTCCGGAAAGCTCTATAAGAAACTGAAATCCATCGGCATCAAAGGCTTTCAGACTGGCTCTTCCTACATCACCAAAGACCAGCTGGCGTTCCTTGGAGAAGCCGGCTATGAAATTCAATTTGACAAGAGTAAAGGCATCCTGCGGGAGGTCGGTGTTGGAGACAAAATTTTCACTGCCGATATGACGAAAAATCTGTGGGCCATGGCTCAAGTCCATCCAAATGACCTGTTAAAGAGCCTCGATATTTCCCCGGTAATCCCCGTGACGTCTCCTGCTTTCCAACCAGAAAAATCCGGAGATGTCACAATCGACATGGGCGGAATCTCTATGTACGGCGTCAATGACCCGGAAACCTTTGCCAAAAATCTGACAGAAGCCATGAACAACAATACTACTGTCCGCAAGACTTTGCTGAACAATACCGTTGAGACATTGTCCGGCAGATACAACTCTCTGAGCGGGCGAAAATTTTCTTAGGAGGTAACTTATGTACACAACAATCAGACAGCCAATACGAAAATTAGAAATTATGGAGCGGGAAATCAGCAGACTGCAGGAAGAAAATAATCTGCTGAAAGAAGCATTTGCTTCCTGCAGCCCCGCACATGTGAGAAAACAGCTTGCCCAGGCAGAAGAAAATTATAAGGAGTACGCCGCCTTAATCCAGGAGCTCTCCGGCCTCAGGCAGGAATATCAGCGCCTGAACCAGGAGCTCTCCGGCCTCAGGCAGGAATATCAGCTTTTACTTCAGGAAGCTGTGGAAAACACAAAAACAGATAAGCTCCAGAAACAGCGAAACTGGCCCAAAAGGGCCATTTCCCAGGCGCACTATTATTTACGGAGGTAGCATATGTCCAGAATATCATTTGACCAACAACACAACATTGAAGTTCCCACACTTCTGCTGCAAAACAGGAACTTTGATACCATCGGCAGGATTTCCCATGCTTTTGACCTTACTTACCGGGAACATTTCAACAGCGCCGAT
Organism: Lachnospiraceae bacterium; assembly: GCA_022798035.1. Classification (GTDB taxonomy): domain Bacteria; phylum Bacillota; class Clostridia; order Lachnospirales; family Lachnospiraceae; genus Petralouisia. Next base: position 6,734 of record JAAWLS010000057.1, read on the forward strand.
GAACTGTCATTCACCGTCTGCAAAGACGGGAATGACAGCCATTCCCTCTGGGATTCCATTGCAGACTTTAAGATTATCTACATTCCGGAATTTCAGGAACGGTTTGAAATTACCGTGTCGACCTCCTCTCAGCAGACAGACCGCAAACACATCACAGGAACTTCCCTCTGCGAGGCAGAGTTATCGCAGGTGAAATTATATGATTTAGAAATCAACACGGAAGCTGATATTTTAAATTCTTCCTATCTGGAGGATTTCCCCACCGTATTTTACCGTAACCCGGAAATGTTCGCAAATTATGAGTGGAAAAAGGACTATACCCAGGAGGAGAAAAAGCAGATTCTGCGCAGTTCTTCCCTGCTGCACCGCATTCTGGAAAAAGCAGAGCACTACTCCATCGCTCACGTGGACGAATCTCTGATGAATGAACAGCGTTCCTTCAGCATTTCCAACACAGATATTTACAGTGAGCTGACCGGAGAGATTGCCGAAGAATTTGGCTGTCTCTTTCTTTTTGACTCCGCCCGCCGGACCATTTCCGTTTACGATTTGTCCCACGTCTGCAATGACTGCGGCTATCGGGGAGACTTCTCTGATTGCTGTCCAAAGTGCGGCAGCAAAAATATCAAAGAGCCCTACGGACAAGACACCACGATTTTCATTTCCACTGAAAATCTGGCCTCAGAAATTTCTTTGGACACCAACCGGGATGCTCTCAAAAACTGCTTTTATGTGGAAGGCGGGGACGAGACCATGAACGCTGCTGTCCGCTCCCTCAATCCCAATGGCAGCAGCTATTTTTATTGTTTCTCGAAAGAAGCTAAGGAAGATATGCCAAAAGAGCTGGTGCAGGCACTGGAGTCTTATGATGACCTCTATGCCTCTTACCTCTCTGCCCGAGAATTTCCTCTGGAAACGACAGCCGTGGCAGGCTACAACCAGGTGTTGGCAGAAATCAAACATTTATTTGCCGATGAAAACCTGACCTTTCAGCCTCTGCCCAACAAGCTGACAGGATATCCCGCTGTAACCTCGGCCATTTACGACGCCATTGACTTTTATGAATTTCTGGAAAATTCCATGATGCCCACCATTCACATCGACGGGCTGGGACTGGAAGAATCTCTCCAGAATATTGTCCAGGGATTCGCAAATGGTTTCAGCCAGCTACAGACAAACGGCACAGTCACCACCAGTTTTTCCAACCAGATTGCATTGCGCAATCCTACGACTGCCGCACAGTTTACCGTGGAAAACGCTGTCAAGAAATCTGCCGGCCTTTATTACGGCAAAGCTTACTATGAGCTGCAGGTCAACACCCTCTCCTACACCCAGGCCGCAGCAAGTACGCCTGGCTCCTGGAGGGGAACCTTTACGCTCACCAGCCGGACAGAGAAGAAGCCGGACACAGATATATTTCTCTCCAAAACCAGCGCTCCCGTCACCCTTTCCATCTCCTCGGATGCAGAACTGTTCATCCAGCAGTCCATTTACCGGAAAACGGCTGACACGGAGAAAGGCAAGTACGGTGATGTCACCAGCCTGCAGATGGATTTCGAGACCTTTAAAAAGAGAATAGAACTGTACTCCCGGATGGAACTTCACACTCTGCGGGACGCTTTCCAGGCCTGCCTGTCTGTCATTGACGCCACAGAAATTTCAGACAACTCTTTGCAGAAACGCTACCACAATTTTTACTTTCAGCGTTTCCAGCATATCGACACCAAAATGCTGCCCAAACGGGAACAGCAGTTAGAAACCGTGGCCGCCATGTATCATATGGATTCCGGCACACTGGAGACCTCCGGCATTCTGCAGAACATTCGTCAGGAAATCAATCAGGCTCTGGATTTCAAAAAATATGTGCGAAACTGCACCCAGGATTCAGAGACAGATTTGTGGAAGACATTCTGCGCCTGCCGCCGGGAGGACAAATACACCAATTCCAACTATATTTCCGACGGCATGACAAATGCTCAGATTCTCACTCATGCCAAGGAATTGGTGGAAGCGGCGCAAAAAGAGTTATACAAGGCTGCCCATCTGCAGTACACCCTTTCTGCTTCCATGAATGACTTGCTGGCCCTGAAAGAATTTCAGCCCCTGGCCGACGCATTTTCCTGCGGAAACTGGATGAACCTGGGTGTGGACGGCAAAGTCTACAAACTCAGACTCCTCTCCTATCAGGTGAATTTCGACGACGTCTCTGCCATTGACGTGGAATTTTCCACGGTGGAGAAACTTCAGTCCGGTTCCTCCGATGTGAAATCCATTTTGCAGTCCGCCTCCTCCATGTCCCAGTCTTACTCCGGCGTCATGCACCAGATGTCCCACTCCAAACAGACCTCCGACCAGGTTCAGGACTGGCTCACAAAGGGCTTAAACGCCACTCAATTAAAATTCGTCAACTCCGATTCCCAGGACGTGGTTATTGATGAGCACGGCATCCTGGCCAGGCAGTACGACGAAGTGACAGACTCCTACGGAGACTGCCAGCTGAAAATTCTGGGCAACGGCATCTACACCACGCAGGACGGATGGGAAACCATCCAGACTGGACTGGGACATATCAGTTATCAAGACCCGGAGACAAACGAGATAGTGGAAGATTACGGCCTTATCGCAAAAGCCGTGGTGGGAAAACTGTTTCTGGGGGAAAGTCTCAGAATTTACAATGAGAGCGGCTCTATGAAGTTCACGGGAGATGGGTTTTCTATCTCTAGTCAAACATCGAACGGAGAAAAGAACGCTTTCATTATCAATCCGAATAACTCAGATGGCATGTTAAGAATTATGAAAGGGGAGAAAAATGTATTCTATACAGATGATACAGGCAACCTTCACATGGTAGGAACTCTGGACATAAATGGTGGGTTTTTTCGTGGCAATATTGAAGCACTGGGAACAATAAAAGGAGGAAAAATTATGGGTGCTGTTATAGAAGGCGGCACTATCACTGGCGGTAAAATTACCGGTGCGGCTATGGAAGGCGGTACCATAAGTATCGGCAATGGGAATTTTCACGTAGATGAAAAAGGACTTTCCACAATAACCGGAAACATCACTGCCCTCTCAGGTAAAATTGGCCCGTTTCTCATTAACAGCAATGGAATTGAAAGCCCATATGGCAACGTAATTATCCGGCCTTCTGGAATCCATCTTATCAATAACGGTAATTCTGCACCGCCATTTTTGGAATACAGGAACAACAATACAGCCCTTGGCTGCATAAACGAAAATGGAATCTGCTGCTGCGGACAAAGTGATATCGGATATGGTATTCGCTGGAATGGTTCTGCCTCCCTGAAAAATGTACTTGTGACGGAAGGAATAGAATCTCGGGGAAATCTGCAGGTATTCGGAACAACAACATTCCATAATAAAATTACTGGAAAAAATGGTGGCAAAACCACTTACTCTATAGAACCAGCTGGCTCTGCCACTTTCCAGGCA
>JAAWLS010000058.1 GCA_022798035.1 Lachnospiraceae bacterium
TATTAAAATAGAGAGACCTTCCGGAAGTGTACCCTTCAATGTAAATGGGAGCCTTTGTGTTGTTTACAAATTTTAAATCCTTGTAAGTTCCCGCGATTGCCGCATCTGCGGAAGGGTCTACATAGTTTACAATCATGGAATGATTAAATCGCTCTGTAACCTCCAGCTCCGCACGAATTACTGCATTGTATAATGTAGTAGATACCTGGCAGATTCCTCCGCCGTAAGTCTCTACCGTCGTTCCGTTTTCATAAGAGCCAGCCAGCTCATATCCATGCTCTGCGTCAAAAGGACTCACCGCTTCATAGACTGAAAAACTGTCTCCCGGATAAATCACAGAACCATTGATTTTGGAGGCTCCATTTTCTACATTTTTGGAACGTCCTGCGCCGGAAGAAGCATAAGACGTGTTAAATCCTCCCAGCAAATCTTTGACTTTGCCAAGTTCTTCCTCCGTTCCTTTGGGGTCTACAACATCTGCCACAATCTCAACGCTTCCAGATTTGCCATCCCACTCCAGAGAAAAATATTTCTCTATGGTTTCTATGGATTTCTCAACGTTTACCGTAACTCCCTGGCTTCCAGGAATAATCGTAAATCCTCCGTTCTCTCTGGTCAGTCCTGCATTCACCGCCTCCGTATTCAAGCTTGCCTCATTGTCTTTCAGCACTTTTTCAATTTTCTGTCTGTCCACCTGGTACGCAAGCTGATATACTTTATCTTCATTTTCCAAATCTTTCATTGCCTTGTAACGGGTAATCAGATTGCCGCTCTTTCCAAGTCCTGCCGCCTCTTCCACAATTTCCGCATTACTCCAGGCAACTCCCAGCTGGGAGACAGGAACCTGAATGGCATTCTTACCAGCCTGAATTGTAATCTTCTCATTCTGCAGACCGCTGACATATTCTTCCACTGCTGCTTTGGCTTCCTCCTGGGTCATTCCCCCCACAGAAATTTCTCCAAAATATACACGCTGTGGTATGGTGTCTGTCTCTTTCGTCTCTGCATTTACCGGAATCATGATAACAGCAGCCAGTGCCAGCACCAAACATCCACCGGCAATCGAAAGGTACTTTTTCCATTTTTTCATCATAATCTATCTCTCCTACCCTTGCTTCATTAACATTCTACTCACATAATTCTACCACAAAAATACAGAATTTCAAGCCGCAAATTGTCTGAGTTTCCCTATTTTGTAATTCATGGTAGGAAAAGGGGCTCATCTCAAAACGATGTGAACATTTTGCACATAACAGTACTGCGAAAAATCAATTTTTCAAATACTTTTTGTGCAATATATCTATGCTGTCAAAGGCCGCAGCCCCTTTTTTCACGATAAGATTTGGAAATGGTAAAAACGGGGAACCCAAAACAAATTTCATTGACAGAATCTTGCACTTTTTGTATATTAAGAACAGGTGCAGTCTATAAATTTATCATTCACACACCGCACCTTTTCGACGTGGCAGATGTATCTTTATACAAATGCGGAGAGAAATACGGAAATTACCATAGACGCTACCAAAATCAGGGCAATCACTGTCGCAAATGTTTTCTTCGTCTTGGGATTATGAAAATCAATCATGGGGCTCACCTCCATTTCAAATCACTCACAATTGAATTTATTTATTTTAAGAAAGGAATCAACTATTATGGGTATGGGACTTCCTCTGATTCTCGGATGGACTTTTATTTTTATGGCGGTTGTCACTTACAAACGCCACCGGGCTGACCGCATCAACGAAAATGCAGAACGCAGTTTCTGGGACCGTGAAAACAACGCAAATGCCACCCGGAAGCAGGATATTTCCAATCTGGACTATGTGGACTTCACCGGAGTTTCCCTGCCTTTTGCATTGTTTTCCGATGAACTTTTAAATCAATGTGAATCACAGGTTTTGGAGCTGAAAGATGAAAAAATCCTGAACCTGACCGGACTCAGCAACACAGATTTAAAACTGGCTTACGGCCCCGCCAATCTGCCGCAGCTCACCCAATATGACCAAAACTTTACTCTGCTGGTACGGACATTAAATACCTGGGGACACCGCCTGGCAGAACTTTCTCATCCAAGAGAAGCTATCTCTGTACTATCATTTTCCGTCTCCATCGGAAGCGATATCAAGGCCACATACCAGCTTCTGGCAGAACTCTATCTACAGGAAGGAGAGCCAGACAAGATTCCTCCTCTGAAAACAAATGCAGCCCAGTTAAATTCCCTGATGAAAGACCCTATTCTCACCATGCTGGATAAAATGGTTTCTTCTGACAGTGAGACAGATTAAACCGCTGCCTCAGACCACAGGCATTCTCCCATAGGTGGACAGAATCTTATCTGTCAGCCTGGAAGCTTCATTTCTGGTGAGGCTGTCTATCTCAACAGGTAAGTCTATTTTATGCCAGCCGGCCAATTCCTTCAAGTACTTTTTTTGTCTCGGAGTAATTGGGCCTTGCTTTTTTACCTTATACTGCAGCGGTTTCGGTAAAAATGCCTCTGGTTCCTGAGATGCAAACCGTTCCTGAAGATATTGAAAAAGCGCCGCGGCGGCCTCCGCATCCTCTCGTGCCCGATGTCTCTGGCTGGAAGAGATATTCAAGTAACTGCACAGATAATCCAACGTTTTTTTCTCCGCCTCCGGCAGAAACTTTCTTGCCAGTTTCAGCGTGTCAATTCCATCTTTCTCAAAAGGAATTCCCTGATTTACCATATATTGTTTCAGAAAACTGTAATCAAATAAAATATTATGGCCAATCAACGGCAGACCATCGGCAAACTGCCGAAACTCCTCCATCGCTTTTTGAATCTCACAGCCTTTCTCCGTCATCTCATCGGTGATTCCCGTTAGTTCTGTGATTTCCTTTGGAATTTTCATTCTGGGATTTATTATCTGTCCGAAGGTCTCAACAGTATTTCCCCGTTTTACCCTCACCGCGCCGATTTCCAGGATTCTGTCCACCTTTGCCCGCAGTCCCGTCATCTCTAAATCCACCGCCACATAATCTTCCAGCATAACATTCTCCTTCCGCTTTTCTGATTATTCTGCCTTATCCTCTGCCTGGCACAAATCACTCAGGAAACATTCCTGGCACTTCGGACTTCTGGCCGTGCAGATGCTTCTTCCCAATGTAATAATCTGAATATTGTACAAAATCCAATGCTCCTTGGGAAGAGCCTTCATCAAATCATACTCTATTTTTACAGGGTCCTCTTCCTTCGTCAGATTCAGCCGCCGTGAAATTCGTTTTACATGCGTGTCCACCACCACGCTGGGTTCATGGTAAATATTTCCCCGAATTACATTGGCTGTCTTTCTCCCCACACCTGGAAGGGAAATCAAATCTTCCAGACGCTCGGGCACCTCTCCTCCAAATTCCTCCACCAGTTTTCTTGCGCACAGAATAATATTTCTGGCCTTGTTGTGATAAAATCCAATCGAGTGAATGTCCCGTTCCAGTTCTTCAATTTCGGCCTCTGCAAATTTTTCCAGCGTATCGTATTTCTGGAACAAATCTTTCGTCACCAGGTTTACTCTCGCATCCGTGCACTGGGCGCTCATAATCACTGCAATCAAAAGCTGCCAGGGCGTGTCATGATTCAGATAACATCGGTATTCTCTGCCGTAAGCCTCGTCTAACCGTCTCAAAATCTCTTTTGTCCTCTTTTTCATATTCTTCCTTTCGCAATTTCCTGTTATCATTCCTATTCTTTATCATCCTCTGACAATTTTACAACTTTTCCCTGTCCCGTCAAAGGATTTTTTTCCAGATAAGAGAACAGGTAAAACTGTCTGCGGGAAAGTTTCCGGGGATAGTCACTCAAGGTTCTACTCTGGCGCACCTTTTCCATATCATACCAAAAAGGCTCTATATGAGACAGCTTTCCCTTTTTGCAGTATTTTCTTGCCATTTCCTTCCACTCTGCAGGCTCCGGCGCCCAAAAAGGCCTCGTTTTCATATTTTCCCGGTAATACAAATCAAAAGTCAGCGTCTCCTGGTAAAGTTCCAGATGAGCCTCATCCTTTTCTTTTACAAATTCCAATAAAATCACGCATCTTTTCATCCTGGAATGGCTCATAGCCAGATATCCTCTTTTTTCGTAGAATTTTCCCAACTCTAAAAACAGGAAAAAGGGATTTTCTGTGATAAGCTCCAGAATCTTCATCGTCATCTCGAATTGCCCGCTGTTATAGTAGACCTCCAGCATTTCCTCTGCCAGTTTGACGTCCAATAGTTCCTCATAAGAAATCCAGCGGGTGGCCATCACCTCATAAGGAGGCTGCTCCCGGTAAATCAAGCCGTACTCCCTTTGATTCTCATACAGATAAGAGCCTTTCAGCACTTTCAAAAATCCAAGCTGCAGCTGTTCTGGCTTCCATTGGTACACCTGGCAGAAAGATTCCGCAAAGGCGGCGAAATCTTCTTTGGGCAGTCCTGCAATCAAATCTAAATGCTGATGAATATTTCCTGCCTGCTGCAGCCTTTTCACCGCCTGCTCCAAACGGGATAAATCCATCGTTCTGCGGATTTCCTGAATAGCAGGCCCATAAGTTGACTGTACGCCGATTTCTAACTGCACCAGTCCCGGACGCATGGACGCCAGCAGTTCTATCTCCTCTTCTGTCAACAAATCCGCGGAAATTTCAAAGTGAAAATTCGTAACACCGTTGTCGTGCTCTTTGATGTAATGCCAGATTTCCTCTGCATGTCTGTGGCTGCAGTTAAAGGTGCGGTCCACAAATTTCACCTGCTTCACTTGGTGCTCCAGAAAAAACTGCAGCTCTCTCTTTACTGTTTCAAGAGCCCGAAAGCGGATTTCTTTTTCTATGGAAGAAAGACAATAACTGCAGGAAAAGGGACATCCTCGGCTTGTCTCATAATAGATGATTCTGTTTTCAAAATCTTCTAAATGTTCATAGCAAAAGGGCAGGTTATCCATGGAAACAGGTTCTCGTTTCAGAGTCCTGATAAATTCTCCCGCTTCATTTCGAAACACCAGTCCCTGTATCTCCTCCAGATGTTTCTCCTCTGTTTTCTCTCTCCTCTCATTTTCCCCTTTACAGACGCCTGCCTGCTCCAGATAATATCTGCAGAGTTCCAGGAAGGTTTCCTCCCCTTCCCCTGTCATGACCCCTGCTGCTCCGGTATTATGTTTCAAAAAAATCTCCGGCTCATAAGACACCTCCGGACCTCCTGCCCAGATGGGAAGGAACGGCATCAGTTTATGAATCTCTCCTATCAGTTCCTGTACATACCGCAGATTCCAAATATAACAGGAAAAACACAGAACATCGGGCTTCTGTTTATAAATCTCCTGCAAAATGTAGTCCACCGGATGATTGATGGTATACTCTCCAATCTTGATATGACTGGCGTATTCTCTCCCGTAAGATTTCAGGCTGTAAACGGCAAGATTAGAGTGGATGTATTTGGCATTGATGGCGACCAGTATAATATTCATGACTCTGTTTTTCCTTCCTGCAGGCTGCTTCTATTGATTTCTGCACTATCCAGAATTTTGGCAGTTAAAAATCACCTGTATCTTATCATATCTTAAAAAAAGAACCGCTGCAATAAACAGCGGTTCTTTTTTTAACGATTGTTCACTTCCATGAAAATAGATTTCATCCAAAGAATTGCCTTATACCTGAACAAATGCCGGAGTATCTGCCGGAGCATTCAAATATTTCTTCAATTCGTCATCCAGTTTCAGCAATGTTACAGAATATCCTGCCATGTCGATAGAGGTCATGTAATTGCCAACCAATGTCTTTGCAACTTTGATTTTCTTATCTGCCAAAACTTCAGATACTCTCAGGTTTGCAAGATATAATTCCTGTAATGGAGTTCCGCCAAGGCCGTTTACCATAACAGCAACTTCGTCGCCTTCATGATAGAGGTCTTCTGCAAAAATTTTCTCCAATAATGTATCAGTTGTCTCTTTGACTGTGCGAATTTCTTCTCTGTGAGTTCCCGGCTCTCCGTGAATACCCATTCCGATTTCCACTTCATTGTCGCCCAGCTCAAAACTTGGTTTTCCAGCTGCCGGAACAGTACAAGGTGCAATTGCCATACCCATAGTACGTACATTTGCGATTACCTTCTCTGCCACTGCTTTTACTGTCTGTAAATCTCCGCCTTCTTCTGCACATGCACCTGCAATCTTGTGAATAAAGATAGTACCTGCGATTCCTCTTCTTCCAGTTGTCCATGTACTGTTCTCTACTGCAACGTCATCATTTACCACAACTTTTTCTACTTCGATGCCTTCGTCTGCTGCCATGTCTGCTGCCATCTCAAAGTTCATAACGTCGCCGGTATAATTCTTGATTACCATCAGAACGCCCTTGCCGCCGTTACATGCTTTGATTGCCTCGTATACCTGGTCTGGAGTAGGTGAGGTAAACATAGCTCCTGCTACTGCTGCATCCAGCATACCTTTTCCAACATAGCCGCCGTGTGCCGGCTCATGTCCGCTTCCGCCGCCGCTTACTAAGGCAACCTTACCCTGGGAACCGCCGGCTCTCACCAATACGTCGCATCCCTCTACCCTTTTTACATATTCCGGATGTGCTGCTACAATCCCCTGTAACATTTCTTCTACTACATCATCTGGTTTGTTAATCATTTTTTTCAAAGCAATTTCCTCCTTCTCCTTAATTACTCATTTTGTGCTGCTATTAAATGATAGAGCAAAATCCATGCCAGTTTTATATGAATGCGGCCAAGCGCCAAAGCTTTTGGAATATCTCCGCTCTATACTGGCAGATACTTCCATCTCCGCAAAGTTTAAAAACAGTATCGCAGAGATAACATTTTGCTCTCTCATATACTCACTTGATACTTTTTACCATATTGATACTTTTTACCAATCCGTTTTAGATACTTGTTCTATTTTACCAATTCTTTCAGATAAGCGCGTACTTCCTCTGTCTCTGAAAATTTCAGAATTTCCTCTAAATTGCATTTGTCAGATTCCAAACTGCGAATCTGCTCTTTGACGGCCGGCGCCTGAGATACGCTCATGCTCAGTTCATCTATTCCCAATGACAGCAGGAAAGGAAGCGCCATACGGTCTCCAGCCATCTCTCCGCACATTCCAACCCAGATTCCCGCCTCGTGGGCAGCAGTCACAATCTGATAAATAGATTGTATCACTGCAGGATTGAAATAGTCATACAGATAGTTGACTGTCTGGTTGCCCCTGTCTACCGCCAGGGTGTACTGTACCAAATCATTCGTGCCGATGCTGAAAAAGTCAACATATTTGGCAAACACCGGAGCCATCATCACGGATGCTGGCGTCTCCACCATAATTCCCACCGGAACATTCTCTCCATAAGGGACATTTCTTGCTTTCAGCTCTTCTTTTGCCTCTTCTATCAGCTTCTTTGTCTCTGTAATTTCAGAAAGCATAGTTACCATAGGTATCATGATTCCCACTTTCCCATAAACGCCGGCCCGCAGAATGGCACGCAGCTGTGTCTTAAACATATCTTTGCTCTGCAGACAGATTCGAATTGCCCGAAATCCCAAGAACGGATTGTCCTCCTTCTCTAATTTCAGACAGTCGCAATGCTTATCTCCGCCGATATCCAAAGTTCTGATAACGCAGAGGGCTCCTTTTGCCTGCTCCGCCACTGCTTTATAGGCCTCAAACTGTTCTTCTTCCGAGGGCAGTTTGGAAGATTCCATAAAGAAAAATTCTGTCCGGTAAAGCCCAACGCCTTCACATCCAAAACTGCATGCTTTTTCCATATCTTCCGGGCTGCTGATATTAGCCGCTACCAGCACTTCCCGTCCGTCTTTTGTACATGCTGGAAGTTTCGCGCGTTCCATCAAATACGTTCTCTCTGTTTCTTGCTTTTCCACTCTCTCTTTGTATTCTGTCATCTGCTCTTCTGACGGCTGCAGCAGGATTTCTCCTTTATCTGCATCCACAATCACCGAGCTTCCCTGGGCTGCCATCTGGCTCGTTACTTCCACGCCCACCATGGTCACAAAACCTTTTGCCTTTGCAATAATCACGGTGTGGGAAGTCTTACTTCCGTTCTCCAAAAGAATTCCTTTTACTTTTTTCTCAGAAAGTCCTGCCATAATGGAAGGCTCTATGTCTTTGGCACACAGAATAACATGGTCTCCTTCTATGGAAAATTCCGGAATCCCCAGTAATTTCCTTAAAAGGCGGTTTCCCACATCTACCATATCGTTCTGCCGCTCCCGCAGATACGGGTCGTCTATGGCATCAAACATGGTCTTAAAGTCAGCAACGGCCAAAAGCACCGCCTCTGTTGCCGGCTTCCCCTGCTCAATATATGTAGTGATTGCCTCAATAAATGCCACGTCTTCCAAAAGCATCTGGTGCGCGCCCATAATCTCCTTTTCACTCTCTGAAAGGTTCTCTTCTGATTCCAGCATTTCTTCCAAATCCTTCTGGGCAAGCTGCAGGGCCTGATTATACTTTTTCTTTTCTGCCTCGATATCTTCGGCTGTATAGGATTTCAGGTGTTTTTCATAATCCATGTCTAAAAATTGGATATTCCCTATTGCAACCCCTTCCACCACCACATTTCCACGTACCAGCATATTCCTCTCTCCTAATCCTCATAAAAGCCATGGTTAAACATGTCGTCCAGCTGAGCAAAAACTTCATCCTCATCTTCGCCGGAAACAGTAACAGTCACTTCTGCTCCCTTTTTCGCCCCCATGGCTGTGAGCATCAAAACACTCTTTCCGCTTGCCTTCTTACCGCCGCTTGTCAATGTCACTTCACTTTTATGCTTGCCCACAAACCGTGCAATATCAGCTGCCGGTCTCGCATGAATTCCCAAGGCATTTTTTACCGTATAAGTTGCTGTTTTCATAAACTACCTCCATTCGGCGCATCGCTGCTATTCCAGCTTCGATACTTGTTTTGCCAATTCTGCCGCCTCGATTACTTCTTCCATAGTTCCGCCGATGGCCGCCTGTACCGCTGCACTGACTGCACCTTCCAATATAGGCGCATCTGCAATTTCCACCTTAATGTCCTCTTCCAGCAAATCAATTGCCATCTGAGAACTCAGAATACCGCTTCCCAAATCTGCCAGAACTACCACGCCGTCACCGTCATTGGCATCCATAATTCCCTGGCGGATGCGGAGGGCATCTGTTCCAATGCTTCCGTCTTCCATACCGCCCACAGCTACCACGCGGTGCTCTTTTCCTGCCATCTGAATAGCCAGTTCAAAAATTCCCTCCGCCGCTTTTTTACTGTGGGACACAATCAATAATCCTACCATACCTACCTCACTTTATTTTAAATTTTCCAGATAAAATGTACGAATTGCTTCCAGTGTAATCAAAGAAGATGTAGCTCCCGGGTCCTGGTGTCCGATACTTCTGTCGCCAAGGTAGCTTGCGCGTCCTTTGGTAGCACGAATTGTCTTGGTATATTCCACGCCTTCTTTTGCGGCTTCACACATATGTGCCAGACAGTCCTCCGGACTCTCTCCTGCCTCGATTCCCTTTGTGAGAGCTTCCAATGCCGGTTCCAATGCATCCAGCATGGTCTTTTCTCCCCGCTCTGCCTTGCCGCGCATCTTGATACCGCCGATTACTGCCTCCATCATTGCCTTTGCATCCTCGAGCGTAATCTCTTTCTTGCCTGTAACAGCGCCTGCTGCCTTCATATAAGCGGTACCGTAAAGAGGACCGGAAGCTCCGCCTACTTTAGACAAAAGCACCATACCGGTTTTCTTAAGCAGCACACTAATATCTTCCTCATCCTGGGGAAGCTGCTGCAATACTTCTGTAAATCCTCTTGCCATATTAATTCCGTGGTCTGCATCACCGATTGCTGCGTCCAAGTCTGTCAAAAATTCCTTGTTCGCTATAATGTTCTCTCCAATTTTCTGCATACATTGATAGATTTTGGTTGCCATAAGAATCCTCCTGTCTCTTTTTGCGCAGCTGTTCTCACCTTCCCGGAAAGACAACTGCGTTATGGTATAATTTATGATTATTTATAAAGCAAATTCCGTGCCAGAATTCACTCTAACTGATATTTTCTTGCCTTAGCCGCAACTGTTTTGTGGGTCAGCCCCAGAGCTTTCCCTGCAGCATTGAAACTTCCGTACTGTTTCAGCGCCCGGCGTATAATCTCTTTTTCGTAATATTCC
>JAAWLS010000059.1 GCA_022798035.1 Lachnospiraceae bacterium
GACAAGAAAGAATCCTGCTTTGCAGGATTCTCCGCCTGCGGCGGGTCGCTTTGCGACAGATTTCATATCCGCCGCAGTGCGATAAGAGCTTTTTTATTCTATAGGAAATCACTTTCACGCGTTAGCGTGACAAGGTCTTTCCTATAAAACAAAAAAACCGTCTCAAGCGTTAGCTTGAGACGGTAATAAATTCTTATTATCGCGGTACCACTCAAATTGACAGAATTGTCCTCTCTTTCATGTACTATCATACATGCCGAATTGATAACGGGCTCGGTTCCCGGCAGCGCCTACTCTTGTTCAGGCTGCCCTCAAAAGTCCATTCCATTCAGGTCTCCATACTGTAATCCCACCATATACAGCTCTCTGAAATTTCAACCAGAACTTACTACTCTTTTTCATCGGTTTATTCTATGTGTGTTATACTCTACTACAATAAAACGTTAATGTCAAGAACTATTTTCACTATTTTTCCGCAAATTTTCCCCGAATGCGCTGGAGGGCATTGTCCACTGTCTTGGGCTCTTTCTCCAATACGGCGGCAATCTGCCTGTAGTTCATCCCTCCCAGATAAAATCCCAGCACCTGCCGTTCCAAAGAACTCAGGTTATGCTCCATCTTTTCCTGAATGGCTCTCACATTTTCTCTGTCAATCAAAAGCTGCTCTGGGTCAGCATTTTCAAAAGATTTCTGAAAATCCAAAAATGTCTCGGTGCCGTCCTCTCCCACTTCTGCATTCAATGAAACATAGCTGTTTAAAGGCTGATGTTTCTTCCTCTGAGAAGATTCCACTGCATGATAAATCTGCCTGGTAATACAGATGTCTGCAAAGTGAAAAAAAGAAACGTCTTTCTCTTTCCGATAATCCCGGATTGCCTTGAAAAGCCCAATCATTCCTTCCTGAATCAGGTCGTCGGTATCTCCGCCTATTAAAAACATGGCATTGGCCCGTTTGCGCACCAGATACTTATATTTTTCCATAATATAATCCATAATATCCGGCTGGCCGTTTCTCAGCTCTTCAATTAGCATTTCATCTGTCTGATTTTTATACTCCGTATTTCTCTGCACTTGTTTTTCCTTTCAAAACTATCCCAGACGCCAATAGCTCTGTAAATTGGCCGTCCAGATATTGCCCGCATTTCAAATTGCTTCGCAATCGGCGGACAGACAGACAACTTTACATTCTCTGCCGTACAATCTCATAGGCCAGGACACCGGCTGCCACAGAAGCATTCAGCGAGTCAATTTCCCCTGCCATGGGAATTGCCGCGGTAAAATCACAGTTTTCTTTTACCAATTTGCTGACTCCTTCTCCTTCGCTTCCAATTACCAGCCCAATGGGGCCTTTCAAATCCAGTTCATACATGACTGTTCCGTCCATATCAGCACAGACAAACCACATTCCCTTTTCTTTTAATTCTTTTATGGTGTTGGAAAGATTCGTCACCTTGGCCACCGGCGTATAGTTGATGGCTCCGGCAGAAGTTTTTGCCACAGTGGCTGTCAATCCAACCGCCCGCCGTTTTGGAATAATAACTCCATGGGCGCCTGCCAGATTGGCTGTACGGATAATCGCTCCCAGATTATGCGGGTCCTCAATGTTATCTAAAAGTATCAAAAAAGGCGGCTCTCCTTTTTCCTCTGCAAGTTTTAACATATCCTCCACTTCCGCGTATTTATAAGCGGCCGCAAAGGCAATCACCCCCTGGTGCTTTTTCGTCTCAGAAAGCTGGTCCAGTCTCTCTTTGGTGACAAAATTGACAATGGTATCGTGTTTTCTGGCTTCCCTGGTAATAGAGCGCACCGGCCCATCCTGGCATCCCTCCAAAATGAACAGTTTGTCTATGGTTTTTCCGGAGCGAAATGCCTCTAACACCGCATTTCTCCCCTCAATTGTTAATTCTTCGTATCGCATTCTTTCCCTCTCTAAATACAAGGTCCCGGAGGAAATCGTTCCCTTTTCCCTGACAGCCTCCTGCGCTGTGTCAGGGATTTTCCTCCATCTTATCCAAACCCTTTAAAATCAATTCCATCATCCGCTCCAAATCATTTTCCAGATAAAGATATCCCATCAGCGCCTCAAATCCAGTGGCCTGACGGTAATCTGCCACTGTGGCATTTTTCGCCATAGTAAAGGACTTTGCATTCCTTCCCCGTTTATAGACGGCATGTTCCTTTTCCGTCAGTTCAGGAAGCAGTTTTTGAATCATTTCTGCCTGAGAATGGGCCTTCACCAGATGGCTGGCTCTTTTATGGAGCGCATTCACCCTGGCATTCCCCTTCCCTACAATCACGGAGCGGATAATTAAGTCGTAAATGGCATCTCCGATATAAGCCAGTACCAAGGGGGAATAATTGCGGATATCCCCCTGCTCTATCCCGAACTTCTCTAAAATATATGCATTTATGCCCTTTTCCATTTTACCCCTTCTCTGGTATCTTCCAAAACGATTCCTTTCTCCAGCAAAAGCCCTCGAATCTCATCGGCTCTGGCAAAATTTTTCTCTTTGCGGGCAGCCTGACGCTCCGAAATCAGATTTTCGATTTCTTCGTCTAAAATTTCCTCTTTCTTTTCCAAAATAATGCCCAGAATGTCGCATAACAGTTTCATTCTCTGGTACAATTTGTCCAGGAGTTCCTTGGAACTGGACTCATTTACCTCCGTATTGACATATTTCACCAGCTCAAATACGGCTGAAATGCCATCTGCTGTGTTGAAATCATCATCCATGGCCGTCTCAAATTTTGTCACGAACTCATCTGTATGCCTCCAGATTTCCGTCTCCTGTTCCGTCATCTGTTCCTGTTTTGCATTTTTCCATAAATGCTGCAGATTTTCCGCCCCATTGCGGATTCTGTTCAGGCTGTTTTTAGCCGCCTCCATCAATTCCTCACTGAAATTTAAGGGGCTTCTGTAATGGGCGCTCAGCATGAAAAAGCGCAATATCTGAAGGTCATATTTCTCACCGATTTCCCGGACTGTAAAAAAGTTTCCCAAAGACTTGGACATTTTTTTGTGGTCGATATTCAAAAATCCATTGTGGAGCCAATATTTGGCAAACATTCTGCCGTTGCATGCCTCACTCTGGGCAATCTCATTTTCATGGTGGGGGAAAATTAAATCTTCTCCTCCCGCATGTATGTCAATCTCGTCTCCCAAATATTTTTTGGACATGACAGAACACTCAATATGCCATCCCGGCCTTCCCTGGCACCATTCAGACTCCCAGAAAGGCTCTCCCTCTTTTTTGGGTTTCCACAGCACAAAGTCAAGGGAATCCTCTTTCTCCTCTCCGGTTACTTTGATATCCCTGTGGCCCGCCTGCAGGTCATCCAGGTTTTTGTGAGATAATTTTCCGTATTCTTTGAATTTTCTGGTGCGGAAATACACAGTTCCATCTGCCACCGGATAAGCATAACCTTTTTCAATCAAGGACGAAATCATCTCCAGCATTCCGCCAATCTCCTCCGTAGCCAGCGGATGTGTGGTTGCCGGCTTCACATTCATAGCGGCCATATCTTTTTTACATTCTGCAATATAACGCTGAGAAATCTCCTGGGCCGAGACGCCTTCCTCCATCGCCTTTTTGATAATCTTGTCATCCACATCCGTGAAATTTGACACGAAATTCACTTCATATCCCTTGTATTCCATATAGCGTCTCACTGTGTCAAACACAATCATAGGTCTTGCGTTGCCAATGTGAATCAGATTGTACACGGTAGGCCCGCACACATACATTTTTACCTTTCCTTCTTCCAAAGGAATAAATTCTTCTTTTTGTCTGCTGAGAGTATTGTATACTTTCATAAGTTCCTCCTAACTTTTTCTTTCTTTTTTATCCTGTAATTCCCTGATGGCATTTTCCAAATCAATAATTTTATTGCAGAGAGCGGAATTTTCATGCTGTAACACGGTAATATCCTCCATCACAGGGTCCGGCAGATGGATTTGGTCCATGTCGCTCCTTGGAACCTTGATATTATCCCGCTTTACAATTCTGCCCGGCACTCCCACCACAGTACAGTTGGGCGGAACCTCTTCTAACACTACGCTTCCCGCTCCAATTTTGCTGTTCTCTCCAATGGTAAAGGAGCCGATAATTTTGGCTCCGGCACTGACCATAACATTATCGCACAAGGTGGGATGACGCTTGCCCGTCTCTTTTCCCGTACCTCCCAAGGTAACTCCCTGGTAAATTGTCACGTTATCTCCGATAATTGCCGTCTCTCCAATAATCACACCGCTCCCATGGTCAATAAAAAATCCTTTTCCTATGACGGCTCCAGGGTGAATCTCTATTCCCGTTCTTCTGGCAGCCTTCTGAGAAATTTTTCTGGCCCGGAAATAATGGCCTTTCAAATACTGTCTGTGGGCCTTGCGATAGCTGAGCATTACGCGGAAACTGGGATATAGCAGCACCTCCAGCGGAGATTTGATTGCCGGGTCCCGTTCTTTTATCACTTCAAATTCTTCTTTTACATGTTTCCAAAATCCCATTCTCCGACTACGCTCCTTTCCTATTCGCACAAGCACACATATTATTTTGTTGAAAGACACTTTCACACTTCAGCGTAACAAGGCATTTTCTATAATAGAATAATGAAGAAAACTCCATCTCATTTTGAGACGAAGCCATCCGCAGGTTTCTGCATAAATACTTCCTGCGTCAGGAAAACGATACTTTAATTACCATTTCCTTAGTTTATGCAAAAACTTCTCATTTTGTCAATCTGTTTTCTACACCCATTCCCTCACATTCATCCGATTGTCAGTCTGTTTTCTACACCCATTCCCTCACATTCATCCGGACTTCCTCCAGCAATTTGAGGCTCAGTTTTGATATATCCATTTCCAGCGGGATTTTTTCGTGGGAATCTGCAAAAATGCCTGTGCCGCTCTGCCTAAAAGCCGTCGAAACTTTCTCTATCCTGCCTCCCCTTTTGTCTATCTCAATCCAATAATGACCGTTGTTCTCCTCGATGATATCGTCTTTCACCTTTACCTGAAAAGCAAGAGGCGTCTCCCTTCTCAGAGTGGGAACAAAAGATTTCAGGCTGGTGACGCGCACCATCATTTGAAAGTCTCCCAGTGATATCTCACAATCCGGCAGAGCTTTTTGGCAGAGTGATTCCATTTCTTCCCGGCCGGCGTCAGAATCCAGCAGCAGTTCTTTCACCTCTGCACATCTTCTTCCCTCTGCCTTTGAGGCCGCCATAAGAGAGCCTTCCTCCATAGCAGGCTCCTCCTCGCAGATTTCCGTTCCGTATACCAGAATTCCATTGATTTTTCCTCGATATTCAGACAACAGAATTCCGCCATTCTCCACTTCCGTCTCTTTCATGGCTCTCTGATAGTAAAAGTCATCTCTCTGAATATAAATATGACAATGCTTCGCCAGAATTTTATTGGAAAATTCTACCATATTCGAAATGTCCTCTGCCTTCGCACTCCGCCAGTTCCATTCTTCCGCGTTGCTTGGTTTCTCCACTGTTTTCTGACAAGGGGAAAATACAAATCCCTGGCTTTCGTAATAGGCGGCATCTGCAGGCAGTAAAAAGGTAAAGGGAATCTGTTTGTCCGCCATATCCTGCAGGGCCCGCTCCATCACCTTTCTCATCTTTCCCTGTCTGCGGTAAGCTGGATGAGTGGCTACTGCAACAATGTAGGGAATCTCCTGCTGACAGTCGTGGATATGGATTTGATAGGGGTTCAGATGCATCATCACCTGAATGACTCCCTTTTCATTCTCCATCACAAGAATCTTGTTTTCCTTCGTTTTCCACGTATAGTAATAGTCCACAAATTCCCTGGAATCTTCCGGAAAAGCAATCTCATACAGTTCTCTGGTTCTCTGGTTTTCTTCCTGCCCTAAATAACGCACTGTCTCCATTTATTCAGCCCTGTTCTTCCTGTTCTAAAAACATATCTCCATTCTCGGCCTTGTTCTTCTGTTCTAAAAACACATCTCTGTCTTCAGTCCTATTCTAAAAACACATCTCTATTTTCAGCCCTGTTCTCTGAAACATCCGCTGCATTTCCCGCAATTTCTTTCGCTGTCAAATGCCGCCGCACTTGCCTCATAGAGCCCTGTGAGGGAGCAAACTGCCTGCGCGGCAATCCCCTCCTGCCGCCCGGTAAAGCCCAGTCTTTCCTCTGTAGTCGCCTTGATATTTATCTGCTTTTTTGAAATTCCAAGTACCTGGGCCGCATTGTGCTCCATCTGTTCTATAAAGGGCCGCAGTTTCGGTTTCTGGGCAATAATGGTGGCGTCAATATTTTCTATCACATACCCTTCCTGCTGAATCAGGCTGCCCACATGAGCCAGCAGTTTGAGGCTGGAAACTCCACGATATGCTTCTTCCGTGTCTGGAAAATGCTTTCCGATATCTCCCAGAGCTGCAGCGCCCAGCAAGGCGTCCATAATGGCATGGAGCAGCACATCTCCGTCTGAATGGGCTTCTAACCCCATAACATTGGGAATCTCCACCCCGCCCAGGATTAATGCTCTTCCCTCCGCCAGTCTGTGCACATCGTAACCTGTCCCAACTCTCATCTATGTCCCTCCTCAAGCATGGTCTTTTACCAGAGTATGTTGTTATTTTCCTTCATATGTAATAATACTCTCCACATTGTAACCGGAAAGTTTTTCCCTTCCATTCAGACCGGCCAGCTCCATAATACAGCAGATTTTCACTACCTGGCCGCCTAACTGCTCCACCAATCCAATAATGGCTTCCAGGGTGCCTCCAGTTGCAATCAAATCGTCAATAATCACTACTTTTTGGCCGGGCTGTATGGCATCTTTGTGCATCTCAATCACTGCCCTTCCATACTCCAGCTCATATTCCGCTGAGACAGTGGTACAGGGAAGTTTACCCTTTTTCCGCACTGGAACAAAACTCTTGTGAGCCTCATAAGCCACAGGAACACCGAAAATAAATCCTCTGGATTCCGGCCCTACTATCAAATCGTATTCCACATCTTTCAGTGAATCCAGCAGACTGTCAATGGCAAGCTGCAGTCCGTCTGCATCCTGCAGAATACTGGTGACATCCCGAAAAATAATTCCCAGTTTCGGAAAATCAGGAATACTTCTCACGTAATCTTCCAATTTTTTCATTTCACTTTCCTCCATTTCTCTCTTATCCAATGGTTTCTCTTACGCATTTCAAAGCTGCTTCTATGGTATCGTCCATATCGTAATATTTATATTGTCCAAGCCTTCCGCCGAAAATCACATTTCCCTCTTTCCCGGCAAGCTCCTGATATCTCTCATACAATTCCGTATTCCTCTTATCGTTCATGGGATAGTAAGGCTCATCTCCCTTTTTCCAGACTTCCGGATATTCTCTGGTAATCACTGTTTTGGGCTGATTTCCATACTCAAAATGTTTGTGCTCGATAATTCTGGTATAAGGCACTTCATACTCCGTATAATTGACTACTGCATTTCCCTGGTAGTTCTCTTCTTCCAGCACTTCCGTCTCAAATCTGAGAGAGCGGTATTCCAGTTCACCGAAAGAATACTCGAAATACTCGTCAATCATTCCCGTATAAACAATCGTATCTGCCAGTTCCTTGTATTGCTCTCTTTGTTCCAGAAAGTTTTCATTCAGCCGGACCTCTGTTCCTTCCAGCATCTTCTCAATCATTCTGGTATAACCGCCAATGGGAATTCCCTGATAATTGTCGTCAAAATAATTATTGTCGTAAATAAAACGCACCGGAAGGCGCTTGATAATAAATGCCGGGAGCTCTGTGGCGCGCCTGCCCCACTGTTTCTCAGTATAACCCTTTACCAGTCTGTTGTATACGTCAGGCCCCACCAAATTAATAGCCTGCTCTTCCAGATTCCTGGGCTGCTCCACCGCATATTCTCTTCTCTGTTCTTCAATTTTCTCCCGCGCTTCCTGAGGTGTTGTCACACCCCACAATTTATGAAACGTATTCATGTTAAATGGCAAATTGTAAATTTCTCCTTTATAATTAGCCACCGGAGCGTTGGTATAACGGTTAAATTCTCCAAATTGATTTACGTAATCCCATACTTCCTTATTAGAGGTATGAAAAATATGGGCGCCGTATGCATGTACCTGAATTCCTTCCGTCTCTTTGGTATAAATGTTTCCTGCTATATGGTCTCTTTTGTCAATCACCATACATTTTTTCCCTGCTTTTTTGGCTTCCTGAGCAAATACCGCTCCAAACAGTCCTGCTCCCACAATTAAATAATCATATTTTTTCATGAAATCTCCTCAATATTCTTTTTGTCCCCATCTGTCTACAAATTTTTCACCAAATCGATGGTATTCTATCCCATAACAGTATATTATAAGCGCTTCATTTGCACAAGGGATTTTCTGCAAAATATCCCCGTGCTGTGACAGTTCAGACATTTTCTCCGGCAGTACAATCTGAACAGTTACTTTTTCATTATCAGAAGCCTTCCATTTCTTTCCATAATTTTAGCACCCAATCTGTTGTTATTCTGTTATAATGTTAGTGAGGTGATTGAGATGGCAGTTAGCAGTGTTTTTCAAAATGACAATACCGAACTGTTAAAAAAATTACAAATTGAGAATCAACTTTTACTGGAAGAAAATAAAAAACTAAACGACACTGTATGTTGGATGCACGATACCATTTGGCGCCTGGTACACATTCAACGCACAGAAAATTAAGATTATATTTCAGGAAGAAATATTCCATCTTCCTGAAATGTAAATCATCCACATACTAAGATTCGGGTGTCAGACAAACGGACAAAGCGTATCGGAATGACTGGAAGATTTTCTTTCTCTCATACCGGTACGCAGATTTTGCCTAAACACAGTATTTTCACCCGTACTCAAAGCTGCAGCGCAGCGTCTATTCTTCTCGTTTCCTTACCAGCACAATCTTTGTAATTCCATTACTGGAATCATCTTTTCTCGTCTGCAGCTCCGGAAAAGACTCAATAAGTTTACCGAACTTGTGATATCCATAATTTCTGCAGTCAAAGTCTGAATACATCTTCTGAATCATATTTCCCAGTTCTGACAGATACATCCATCCGTCCTCGTCTGAATTTTCATCCAAAAGAGAAATTACGGTTGCCTTGATGGATTTCAGGTTTGTGATAGGTTCCGCATCTTTTATCGGAACTTTTTCTGGCTCCGTATTTCTGCCGTTCTGTCTCTTTGCCTTTTCCGGAACGTTGCTTTTCACTTCCTGATTGTTATTTTTGGGAGTCTGATTATTGTTTTTATACAGTACATCCAGTGTCTTAAACTGCTCGCACGCCCTCACAAAAGGCGTCGGCGTCTTGCTCTCTCCCATTCCAACCACCCGTTTTCCAGACTCCCTCAGCCTTACGGCCAATTTTGTAAAATCACTGTCCGACGATACAATGATAAATCCATCCACATCACTGGTGTAGAGAATATCCATGGCATCAATAATCATTGCAGAATCAGAGGAATTCTTTCCCACCGTGTAATTATACTGCTGAATGGGCGTCAGTGAATTCTCCAGCAGAGAATCTTTCCAGGAATTTTTTGAACTGGATGTCCAGTCTCCGTATATTCTTCTTATCGTTACATTTCCCAGGGTCTGGGCTTCTTTCGTGACAATCTCAATATATTTGGACGATACATTATCTGCATCAATCATCAAAGCATATTTCTTTTCATCATCCATTTTACTGCTCCTTTTGTTTTGTCATACTGCTTTTCATTATAATACTTTCCGCAGAGAGAAACAACACGAAAAGAATAACTTTTACATTTTCTCCTCATACTATACCGAGGTGATTTTATGGCGTCTTATGTAGCTCCCGCATTACGGGACAAATTTGAAACATTGTCATCAGAGTTAAAAGACTGCATTCTGAATCGGAATGTACAGCTGCACACGCTGCAGGATTTGATTCGTGTCTTGGAAGAAATTGTAAAAGAAGGTGAATCTTAAACCAGCAGTGAGAAATTCCTGAACAAAGTGGGCAAGCCCACATCAACTCCCCTACCCCTCAATCTTGAGGGGATTGCACACTTTGGCGCGCCGAGCACAATTGCGAAGCAATATTTTCTTCTTGTGCGAGTGCGCATATTATTTTTATCTTATAGGAAATCCAGAGGAATTTCCTATAAGATAAA
>JAAWLS010000060.1 GCA_022798035.1 Lachnospiraceae bacterium
GCCTGTTTCTGGCCGCCATCTCTGCCATATATGCCATTCTTGCAGCGATTGCTCTGGGATTCTGGTATTGGAAACGATTCGTTCCCAAAAAACGGCCCCGCCGTTCGATTCTCAATCCTGCCATGCTGTTTGGACTGATGCTTATGGTAATCAGTATGCAGTATATCGCCAATTATCTGGTTATGGCGGTATCCGCCATCCATCCTGCCTGGTACAACACTTATCTGGAATTAATGGAAGGAATCGGTTTCGGCAATGTAACATGGGTGCTGGCTCTCTATTCCGTTCTCATTGCCCCCATCAGCGAGGAGCTGATTTTCCGGGGCGTTACCATGCGGTACGCCAAGGAGGCTATGCCTTTTGTCCTGGCTAACGTATTCCAGGCCTTCCTCTTCGGTCTGTTCCATGCCAATGTAGTGCAGGGTGTCTATGCCTTCGTAGTCGGGCTGTTCTGCGGCTATGTCTGCCAAAAAGGCGGCAGTATCTATCTGTCCATCCTGTTTCATATGCTGTTCAATCTGTGGGGCACTTTTGCTCCGGAGTTTCTCTTTTATTCCGGATATTCTTTTCTGATACATCTGGGCGTTTTTGCAGCTGCTTCCTGCGGTGCACTGCTTGGAATCTTTTTCTACCAAAAAGGAGCAAATCAGCTGTTGAAAAAATAGCCCATGAAATTCAGAAGGCCAAAACATTTATAATTGTCAGTCTATGGACTCCATAACCAGCAGCACGCCCTCTTGAAAAGATATTTCGGCCTCTTCCTCCACAATCTCATTGCTGAGTCCAAGAGAATGATAACACTGCATCACAGCATGTTTCAGAGGATATTTAAAACCTGTTAAAGTAAGACCTTCCACCTGAGGAGTAAAAGGCAGTAGAGACACATATCTGCCGTACTGCTCCTCTTTTTTTATCACAAGTTCCCCGGCAGGCATCATGCGGATGCGGTTGTTTCTGTCTGCTAGAATAACGCTCGCTCCCTGCTCCATTCCCATTCCCAGCAGATGAATATTGCCCATCACATGGTCAAGTCTGGAACCGGTGCCTCCCAAGATATGTATGGTTCTGCATCCCTGGCTCACTGCAGTCCGGATGGCAATCTCTGTGTCCGTCTCGTCTTTCTCCGGCTGAAACTGCAGAATTATGGGCTTTTTCTGCCCCTCCTCAGACTGATGAGACAGAAAACTCTCCAAAATCTTCGGCTCCACAGAATCGAAGTCTCCCACAATATAATCCGGAACCTGCTTCGTCCGATAGAAAAAACTCATGCCAGAGTCTACGCCGATGGTAACGTCCCATTGGCCCTGCCCGATATATTTTTCTACAAACTCATCATCCAGATAACCGCCGCTGATAATCAATGATTTCATAATATCCTCACTTCATCAATTCCAAAAATTTTGCTGCATTTTCCCCGGCATTTCCCTGAAAGACAGCGCTTCCTGCCACGATGACATTGGCTCCCGCCTCCATCACTTCTTTTACATTGTCCAATGTGATGCCGCCGTCCACCTCAATGTCAGTGTGCAGTCCTTTCTCCTCTATCATGCGCCGCAGCCTGCGGATTTTGTCCGTACAATAGGGAATATATTTCTGACCTCCAAATCCGGGATTCACCGTCATAAGCAGTACCATGTCAAGCTTGGGCAGCACATACTCCAGCACATGTAAATCTGTGGCCGGATTTAATGCAGCGCAGGCCTTCATTCCTTTTTCCTTTATGGCTTCTATGGTCCTGTCCAGATGAGCGCAGCTTTCTGTGTGAACCGTAAGAATATCTGCCCCGCAGCGGGCGAATTCATCCATATAGCGTATGGGCTCTTCTATCATCAGATGCACGTCAAAGATTCGTTCTGTACAGGGACGGATGCTCTGGATAACTGGCATTCCAAAAGAAATACTGGGAACAAACGCTCCGTCCATAACATCTATGTGGATATACTGGGCCCCCGCCTGGTCAATACATTTGATTTCTTCTCCCAGTCTGGAAAAATCTGCGGATAAAATAGAGGGTGACAAGATATTCATAAATTTTCTCCTCTCAATGGTCTCCCGTTTCACAAGACACCTGAGTCATACTCAATATTTTCTGCTGTGTTTTAATTCCTCATATAACATAACGTAATCTTCATAGCGGACCGGGCTGATTTTTCCTTCCGCCAAAGCCTGCTTTACGCCGCAGTCCGGCTCATGAATATGACTGCAGCCCAGGAAACGGCAGGCAGGCTCATATTCCTGAAACTCCCGGAAATACAACTTCAGCTCCTGTTCCTCCACTCCTGTGAGATACATGGAGCTAAACCCCGGCGTGTCCACAATATAAGTCTGCTCTTTGATATAAATCAGCTGAGAATGACGGGTAGTGTGTTTTCCCCGGGCGATTTTCTCGCTGATGGCGCCAGTCTCCATCCCTGCCTTCGGCTGAAGGAGATTAACAAGAGAAGATTTGCCCACGCCAGAAGGCCCTGCCACCGTGGTAGTTTTGTGCTCCAGAACCTTCCTAAGCTCTCCCATTCCCGTTTCTTCTCTCGCACTGGCAAAAATCAACCGATATCCGCAGTTTTTATATATCTTCCTGAGATGCTCCAATTCTTCTGCCCGAACCAAATCTTGTTTGTTAAAACAGATAATCGTCTCAATCTGCTGCTGTTCCATGGATACCAAAAATCTGTCCAGCAGATTGAAATTCGGTTTCGGCTGGGCCGCCGCAAAAATCACCAACGCCTGGTCAATGTTGGCCACTGCGGGGCGAATCAGCTCATTTTTTCTATCGCATATTTTGTGAATATTCCCGGTTCTCTCCTCTGAGTCAATGACGTCAATTTCCACGTCATCACCCACCAGGGGCTTTATTTTCTCTTTCCGGAAAATCCCTTTTGCCTTGCACTCAAAAACTCCGGTCTCTTCTACGTGTACATAGTAGAATCCTGCAATTCCTTTTATAATCTTTCCCTGCATATGCAACATCCCGACTAATTCTGAGTGAATGAAACGCCTTCAATGGTAGTCTCATCCGATTCTGTCACTTCCGATTCATCCTCATCCAGATACTTCCAAGTCCATTCAATTCTGAAATAGCCTTCTGAGCAGTTCTCAATATTGCCCTGATTGATGGTATATGGGAAAGAGGTTGCCGTCCAGCTGTTAATCAAGTCTTCTCCTTCTGACTTGTACAGATAAATCTTAGCTTCAACGCTGATGGAATTGCTTGGAATAATATCCGGCAAATCAATGGCATATCCATTCAAAGAATAATACTTAGTGGTTATCTTCTTTCCGAGACTGATAACCAGAGTTACCTGTGTTCCCTTTTCCACCGTTTTTCCAGGTGTAATGCTCTGACTGATAACATTTCCCTCTGGAATGTCATCAGAATAATCGGAGGATGTGCTGACTACGTCAATCCCCATATCTTTCAGCTCTGCCCTGGCATCGCCCTCCGGCTTATTTCTCACATCCGGCATGGGGAAAGTTTCTCTTCCCTGACTCAGTATCACCGTAACGGTATCGCCTTTTTTAGCCTTTGTTCCTGCTTCCGGGCTCTGGGATATCACCTGGTCATTAGGCACTGTGTCGCTGAGCTCATATTCAAACACAGGCACAAGACCCGCACTTTCCAGAATAGATTCTGCCTCACTTTTGGAACGTCCCTTGGTATCCGGCACGTCAAATTCCCCGGCACCGCTGCTTATCGTCACCTTGACGGTGGTATTTTTATCCACCATAGTTCCTTCTTCCACGCTTTGGGCTATAATCTGTCCCGCCGGATAAGTATCAGAAGACTCTTCGCCGCCTCTCTCAATGCCGATTCCGATTGTGTTCAGAGCGTTTTTTGCCTCGTCAAAAGTGGAGCCTTTTACATTAATCATTTCCACTTTTTCAGATTTTTCTTCCTGTTCCGTCTGAGTCTGATTTTCTTCCGGCTTTTTCTTGTCATCTTTATCACTGAACTTGAAAAACCCCAGAACACTGCCGCCGATATAGACGATAATTGCCACGATAATCACAGCCGCCACAATTCCCATAATGGTCACGGCTTTCTCCATCTTCGGATTTAAAAACCCATCGTCCTCTTCCTCGTCCTCCTCGTCTTCTTCCTCCGTCTCTTCCTCATTTTTGTAATAGATATTTCTGGTCTGCTCCTTGATGGATTCCACTTCGTCCGGCCGCATCACTCTCGTCTTATCCTGCTGTCCCAGAGGAACCATCACCACAAAGTCTTCATCTGGACTGATTAATGCCTTTTTCAAATCCATTAGCAAATCTGTCATGCTGTTGTAACGCCTGTCCGGACTTTTCTGGGTACATTTTAAAATAATTTTCTCAATACTGACAGGTAAATCCGGCGCATACGCGCTGGGAACCACCATCTCCTCCTGCAGATGCTGAATAGCCACTGCCACGGTAGAGTCTCCGTCAAAAGGCACCCGTCCAGTCACCATCTCATACATGACAATTCCGAGAGAATAAATGTCGCTCTTGCCATCCACAAAACCATTTCTGGCCTGTTCCGGGGATGCATAGTGGACAGAGCCCATCACATCGGAACTGATGGTGTTGGTGCTTGCCGCCCGCGCAATTCCAAAATCCGTTACTTTTACTTTTCCCTCCGTAGAAATAATGATATTCTGAGGTTTAATGTCCCGGTGAATAATATGTTTGTTGTGGGCCGCCTCAATTCCTCTTCCCACCTGAATGGCAATGCTGACAGCCTCCTTAAAGGAAAGCTGGCCTTTTTTCTCTATATAAGTCTTAAGGGTGATTCCCTCCACGTACTCCATTACAATATAGTGAACGGAATTCTCGCTTCCCACATCATAAATATTCACAATGTTAGGATGTTCCAGCCCGGCCGCTGACTGTGCCTCCGTGCGGAACTTTGTCACAAAGTTCACATCTTCGGAAAATTCCTGTTTCAGCACTTTGATGCCTACAAAACGTCCCAGGGTATGGTCTTTGGCCTTGTAGACATCCGCCATCCCTCCGGTTCCGACCTTTCCCACTATCTCATATCTATCTCCAAGATAAATTCCTTCTTTTAACATATTTTCACCTCACCTGAAAATGGGTAACAGTTCAGACAAGCTGACCTGTTACCTGCAAAAATTCATTTTAAACCGCTTCGCGATGGAATTTTTGCATTCCTGAATCACTTTCTTACGGTCAGCGCAGCAAGTGCGCAGACCTGTCTGACCTGTTACGAAAATGCTTCTGTCAAAATTACCGTAATATTGTCATTTCCTCCGTATTCATTGGCCGCCTCTATCAATGCATCCAAAACTTCCTCTTTCTCCTGTTTCTCGTTTATAATCTCAAAGATTTCCTCATCTTCCAGCATATCTGTCAATCCGTCTGAGCACATCAGAATCTGGTCTCCTTCTTCCAATTCCACCTCGAAAAAGTCCACCTCGATATCATTCCAGCCTCCGACTGCCCTCGTTATAATATTTCTGTCCGGATGTATTCTTGCTACCTCCGGTGAGATTTCTCCTCTGCGCACCATTTCTTGTACATAGGAATGGTCCTTTGTTATCTGTCTGAAATCCCTGCCTGCAATGTACAGCCGGCTGTCTCCCACATTAGCCACACACAGCTCTTTCTCTTTTACAGTGGCCACCACCACCGTAGTTCCCATGCCCTCCAAATCAATATCTGTCTGGGCCTTCTCCATCACTGCCCGGTTCGCCCGGCGGATTGCCTCTCTGATAATGGCAACAGGCGAGGTCTCACTGCTGTTTCTCACAAAGTCCACAATCATTTCCACTGTATATCTGGAGGCATAATCTCCTGCATTATGACCGCCCATACCGTCTGCTAAAATCAGCAGATTCGGCAGATTTCCAACTGGCGTCTCAGAGGTATACACGTAATCCTGATTCATCTCCCGTCTTCTCCCTGTATCCGTTCTGGAAAAAGTCTTCATGGTCTCGCCTCCCTTTCTGAAAATTGTTTTCTCAACTGGCCGCAGGCTCCCTCAATATCTCTGCCCATTTCCCTTCTTATGGTAACATTTTTTCCATATTTTTCAAGTTTATTTTTGAAATTCAAAATTACCTGCTCCTTTGACTGGACATAATTCCGCTCTTTGATTGGGTTGACGGGAATGAGGTTCACATGGCAGTTGACGCCCTCAATCAGCTTTGCCAGCCGGTATGCATCCTCGTCACTGTCATTGACGCCGCCCACCAGACTGTATTCAAAAGTAATCCGCCTGCCAGTCTTTTCAAAATAATCTCTGCAGGCTTCCACCACCTGATAAATATCATATTTTTTTGCAATGGGCATCAGTTCTTCCCGTTTCTCCTGGGAGGAGGCATGGAGGGAAAGAGCCAGGGTAATCTGAAGTTTTTCTTCCGCTAATTTATAAATATTCGGTACAATTCCACAAGTGGAAACCGTAATATTGCGCTGACTGATATTGACTCCATTTTTGTCTGATAACAGTTCTATAAATTTCAGAAGATTGTCATAATTATCCAAAGGCTCTCCCATTCCCATTACCACCGTATGAGAAATCCGTTCCTCAATATCCTCTTGAATCCGGTAAATCTGCTCCAGCATCTCCGAAGGTGTGAGGCTTCGTACCAGCCCATCCAAAGTGGAGGCGCAGAAACGGCAGCCCATCCGGCAGCCTGCCTGAGAAGAAATGCAGACGCTGTTTCCATGTTTATAGCGCATGAGAACGCTCTCAATCATGGCTCCATCTTCCAGTGCAAATAGATATTTTCTGGTTCCATCCAGCTTTGAAACCTGTACTTTCACCTGCTTCAAAGTAATAATCCGGCATTTCTCTGTCAATTTTTCTTTTAATTTCCCGGAAATATCTGTGATTTCTTCAAAAGAAGCGACATGTCTGACATGGAGCCAGGGATAAATCTGTCTCGCCCGGAAAGGTTTCTCCCCCAGCGACACCAGAAATTCTTCCAGCTCCTTTTGATTCCACGACTTTATATCTGCTTTTTCCATATATTCCTCATCTTGTCTTAACTTTTACATTTCACAAATTTTGCCAAAAAGAACCCGTCATTTTTTCCCTTCTCGGGCAGGAGCTGCTGCTGCCTCTCCAAATGAAATTCCGGATGTTCTTTCAAAAACCATGCGGTATTTTCCTCGTTTTCGCCGGGATTTATGGTACAGGTGCTGTACAAAAGAATCCCGCCGGGCTTTACATACTGCCGGACGACATGGAGAATCTCCCGCTGCAGAGCCGCCAGTTCCTGGCAGTCTGCCTCCGTAATCCGATACTTGATATCTGCCTTTTTTCCCAAAACACCCAGACCGGAACAGGGCAAATCCGCCAGCACAATATCTGCCTTTTCGATATGGTTCTCGTCCAAAATCCTGGCGTCTGCGGCCGCTGTACGGACATTGGGAATCCGGCACCGCCTGATATTTTCCTGAATCAGGGCAACTTTGCGTTCTGTCAAATCTCTGGCCTCCACAACCCCGGTCCCCTCCATCAGTTCCGCCATATGAATACTTTTCCCTCCAGGGGCAGCGCACACGTCCAGCACATAGCTTTCTCTCTTTGGAGCCGCCCACAGCGCAGCTTCCATAGAACTCCTGTCCTGTACGTAGAATTTTCCCTCCCGAAAAGCTGGAATCCTGCCCAGAAAATCATAATTCTCTATAAAAAAGGCATTGGGCAGACTCTCATCATCCATCACATGAATCCCTTCTGCCTCCAGTTCTTTTTTCAATTCTTCTTTTGTGGTTCTCAGGCTGTTCACCCGGACAGAGACTGGCATCTCTGTCAGAAATGCTTCCAGAAACTTCTCAATCTGCTCTAAATCATAAGACTTCTGCCAGAACTTTATCAGCCAGAGGGGCATGGAATATACTACAGAGAGATATTCCAAAGGATTCTCCTCCCGTTTCGGCAGGGAAAGGGAATTCAGATTACGGCTAATATTGCGCAGTACTCCGTTGACAAATCCTTTCAGATTGTGAAAACCCTTTTTCTGCGCTAGTTTTACTGCCTCATTGCAGGTGGCAGAAGCCGGAACTGCATCCATGTATTTCAGTTCATAGACGCTGCTTCTCAAAATACAGCGGATGACCGGTTTCATTTTATTTACCTTCACTTTTGAGAATTGTCCAATGACATAATCAATCCATATCATATGTTCTAAGGTGCCTTCACATACGCGTTTGATAAATTTTCTCTCCTGCTGCTCCAAATATTGGTATTTTTCCAGCGTACTGCGGATAACAATGTGACTGTACATTTTGTCACGTGTCACTGCCAGCAGAATTTCCAATATAATCTCTCTGACATTTTCCGTACTGCTCCCCATAAATTCCTCCTGAACTCAGTGCTCCATTTTCCAAATTGTATCATCACTGCAAAATCAAATACCCCGCAGGCACGGCTGCCTAGCTCATTGCCCGCGGGAATGAACCACTAGTCATCTCGTCTGCTTCCTGAGAGAAAGAGCAGTCTCAAAAGCTGCAGAATCGCTGCTGCTGCACTTGCCACATAAGTCAGTGCTGCTGCGCTTAACACTTTTTTTGTTCCCCGCAGTTCTTCTTCTCCCAAAATTCCCGTCTCACCCAGGATGCGGACTGCCCGGCTGGAAGCATTAAATTCCACTGGAAGAGTAACAAGCTGAAACAGCACCGCAAGGGAAAAGCAGAGGATTCCGATGTTGAGCAATAAGTCCCCTGTGCGGCTGGTGATAAAGAAACCAATCAGAATCAGCGGCCAGGAGATAGTAGAGCCAAAATTTACAATGGGAACGAGCGCTCCCCGAATATTTAAAGGTGCATAAGACTGCTGATGCTGAATAGCGTGTCCGCACTCATGGGCTGCCACTCCCACCGCTGCCACGGAAGAAGAACCATAGGTACTGTCAGAAAGGCTCAGCGTCTTGTTTCTCGGGTCGTAATGGTCATTCAAATCTCCGGAAATGTGCTGCACCTTCACGTCATAAATTCCTGCAGACTGCAGAATCCGTTCCGCCGCCTGGGCTCCTGTCATCCCGGACATGCTGCGGACTTTGTTATATTTATGAAAGGTAGTTTTCACTCTTGCTGATGCAATCAGGCAGATAACTGCACCGATAATGACTAAAATGTAAGTGGGGTCAAAATAGTAACCGTAATAATATGGCATAAAGATTCTCCTTTCAGACTATTTACCAAACTGTACTCCTGTTTCCAGAGAAAATCCACGCAGAAACGCATCTGTCGTCATCCGCTTCTTTCCCTCCAGCTGAACTTCCCGCAGTACCAAAATTCCCTGCCCGGTCTGAACCTCCACGGTATTTTTTGTGATATTTACCACCGTACCCGGCTCTTGTGAAACTGCAGTTTCTTTTGATTCCATTTCTGATTCTCTCACGTCGGCACTCCAGATTTTCAAAGTCTTTCCGTCCAGATTAGTGTATGCACTTGGCCAGGGATTTAATCCCCGGATAAGACACTCCAGCTCCCTGGCTGATTTTGACCAGTCAATCTCACCCAACTGTTTTTTGATGATTGTGGTGTGGGTGGCCTGTGAATGATTCTGAGGGATATAGACAGCCGTTCCTTTTTCGATTTCTTCTAAAGTTCTGACGCAGAGTTCTGCTCCTGTCTGGGCCAGACGTTCAAAAAGACTTCCTCCTGTCTCGTCCTTGCTAAGAACCACTTCCTCTTTCAAAATCATATCTCCAGTGTCCAGCCCTTCATCCATCCGCATCGTGGTAACTCCGGTCACTTTCTCGCCGTTAATCACCGCCCATTGGATGGGAGAAGCTCCCCGGTATTTGGGCAGCAGGGATGCGTGAACATTCACACATCCATATTTTGGCGTCTCCAAAATCTCCTTGGGAAGAATCTGGCCAAAAGCCACCACCACAATAATGTCCGCCTCTTTCTCACGCAGTCTTTCCACGCACTCCGGCTCCCGCACTCTCTTAGGCTGATAAACTTCCAGACCATGAGACAGCGCCGCTTCTTTTACGGGAGGACACTGCATGGCCCTGCCTCTTCCCTTTGGTTTGTCTGGCTGTGTAACCACCAAAACAATCTCATGACCTGCCTGGATTAAGTTCTCTAAAGTCCCCACGGAAAAATCCGGGGTT
>JAAWLS010000061.1 GCA_022798035.1 Lachnospiraceae bacterium
ACAAGAAGGAATGTCTGGAAGCAGAGACATTTCCCTGGACTATGGATTTGTCTCCCCGGAAAGAGCTGTTGTCCGATGAATTTCTGGAATATCTCAACATGGATGAATATGTGCGGGAGCGTTATCTTTGTTCTGTGGCGGAGACGCCCAGATATGATGAAGACAGTCCTACAGAAGCAAGACGGAGAGAAATTTCTTACTTAAATCTGAGATGGTTTATGCAGACCCTTTTGAACCGCATGGACAGAACCAGCATGTACAGCGGCCTGGAAGCCCGAGTTCCTTTTGCGGACACCAGGATTGTTCAGTATGTGTGGAATGTGCCCTGGGAAATGAAGGCAAAAGACGGCGTTGTGAAGAACCTTCTGCGGCAATCCAGCCGGGGACTTCTGCCGGATGAAATTCTCTTCCGCAGGAAATCTCCTTATCCCAAAACTTACGACCCGCGTTATGAGAATCTATTGAAAGGAATGGTGCGGGAAAAAATTCTGAAGAGTGATTCCCCGGTACTGCAGTTTTTGGACAGAGGCAGGATGGAGCGGTTTTTAGAGCAGTCTTCCGATTATGGAAAACCTTGGTACGGCCAATTGATGGCAGGGCCCCAGATGCTTGCCTATCTGCTGCAGGTAGATGAGTGGATGAGAGAGTATCAGATTAAGGTTGTGGGGTGAGACGATACAACAAATAAAAGAGGTGTATGTGAAGAGGGGATAAAGCAAAACTTTACACTCCAAAAATAATTTGCTATAATGTAAACAAAAAACATTGTGGCGGGGAGATAGAAGACAGACTGCACTAGAACGAAGAAAAATTGAGCGTAAATTGTATCAGCAGCCATCAGTTATTAGTAATTCGCAATGATTAGAAATTAAGGTGTAAAGTCTATGAAATTGTTAGGGCTTTACACCTTTAAAAATTATATCCAAAGGAGAATCAAAATGTTAGAGACAGGAATTAAAGGCTATCAGGAGATAACAGTGGGAATGGAAGATACGGCCAAAGTGCACAAAAGCGGTACGCTGGATGTGCTGGCAACACCTCGTATGGCAGCGCTGATGGAGGAGACGGCCTGGAAGAGTGTGGCAGAACATCTGGAACCAGGAATGGGAACTGTGGGAATTAAACTGAATCTGGAACATCAGGCTCCGACGCCGGTGGGAATGAAAGTCTGGTGTGAGACAGTTCTCACAGAGGTGGATGGACGCAAGCTGACTTTTTCTATTACAGCTTTTGACGAGGCAGGAAAAATCGGAGAAGGAATTCACGAGCGTTTTATGATAGAGGAAGCAAAATTTCAGAGCAAGGCAGACAAGAAAAAAGAAAAATAGCAGAGGATTTTTAATACATGAAAGTAAAAGGTCAAATGTCAGAGTCGGCAGTTGTAATTGCAATCCTGTGCATTTCCGGGGGTTTTCAGGATGCATACACTTACAATTGCAGGGATAAGGTATTTGCCAATGCCCAGACAGGCAATATGGTGCTGATGGGACAGAATTTTGCTATGGGAAACTGGTATCTGGGAATGCGCTATCTGCTGCCCGTTCTTGCATTTGCAGTTGGGATTTATGTGGCAGAAAAAATCCGCAGAATTTACGGGAAATCCGAAAAAATTCACTGGAGACAGATTGTAATCGTCTGGGAAGCTGTGCTGTTGTTTGCGGTGGGATTTATGCCTCAGCAGGCCAATCTTTTGGCCAATATGCTGGTATCTTTTGTGTGCGCCATGCAGGTGCAGAGTTTTCGGAAATTGAATGGAAACGCTTACGCAACCACCATGTGTATCGGTAATCTGCGCGCGGCCACAGAGATGTGGTGCAGCTACCGCTCCACAAAAGATAAGGCAGTGAGAAGAAAAAGTCTGTTGTATTATGGATTTATCGGTGTGTTTATCGCAGGAGCTGCTCTGGGAGGAGTTTTGACGCTGCTTTTGGCAGAGCGGGCAATTTGGATTTCCAGCGGGCTGCTGCTGGCTGCATTTTTAGTAATGTTTTTAAAGGAGTAACAGTGTGAGATAAACTGCAGCCTAAGGAGAGGAAAGGAGTATGCCTGTGGTTCAAAAAGATTATATTATGCGCATCATTCACGAGATGGTGCGCACCATTCTGAAATTGATTTTTCATATTGATGAGGCGGAAGAGGAAGAACTGGTATTTTTGGAAGGAAAGAACCAGGATTTGTTTCGTCGCCTGTGTGTTCTGGCAGATTCCGGTAAAATCAACGAAGCGGAAAATTTTCTGTATGAAAATATAGAAGAAGAGAATGCGGCGGGAGAGACCTGGGAAGGGGAGAAAGGAAATCTGGAAAATCTGAAGCTGTCTTTGACTTTTTATGACTACCTCAATACCAAAGACAATGATTTCCTGGAGGAACACGATTATTCCCGCGAAGAAATCGGTGAGGGAATCAAGGCAGTGATGAAGATGTACGGATATGGAGGGCTGGCAGAGACTTTGCTGGAAAACCGATAAACCTGACAAATGTCTGGCGTGATTGTATAGGTTAGTTAGAATATAAAAAAACGGATTTCAGGTGTCAATTTTGCAGGAGGAGATGACAGTGGAAGAGAGACAGTTATCGGGAAAATACAGAGTAAGGAGATTGAACAAAATAGATACGGACCATATTTTGGCCCTATGTGTAAAAAATGAATTATTCTATCAATATCATCCTCCTCTGGCTGACCGGGAAAGCATTCTGAAAGATATGTCTGCGTTTCCACCGGGCAAAACAGAGGAGGATAAATTTTATGTGGGCTTTTATAGGGAGGAAAGGCTGACTGCGGTTTTGGATTTGATTCTGTCTTATCCACAAAAGCAGACGGCATATATTGGATTTTTCATGATGGATATTTCCTGCCAGGGGCAGGGAATTGGCTCTTGCATTATCGCGGATATAGCGGCTTGTCTGAAAAGTTACGGATTTGAAAAAATCAGACTTGCAGTGGACGAGGGTAATCCTCAGAGTGAATGTTTTTGGAGGAAAAATCATTTTGTGAGGACGGGGGAGAGAATACCGAATGATTTTTCGGCGTACCTTCCTATGGAGCGGGAGTTGTAAAAGTAAATGTAACTATTTAGAATCCCGTGTCATAGACATGTCGGCAAAGATGAATAGTTATAGGCATATTAAGAAAGGGGAAATCAGAATGAAAAGAATTGTACCCCAGGGAAAACAGGTGGAAGTGCTGGCCATTCCGCCCAAAGGGCATACGGTTGTTCTTGGAACAGCCGGAAGCGGCAAAACTACAATTGCGCTGCTTCGGGCAGAAAATCTTGCCAATCTGCCAGGAAAGCAGGAAGTGCTGCTGGTTACTTTCAACAGGGCATTGGTGGAGTATATGCGTAAAATCAGCAATGCGAAAACATCGAAACTTACCGTTGAAAATTATCACAAGTTTGCAAGAGGTTATCTGGACGGCAGAGGAAAAATGAAAGGGTATGGTATCATATTAGACTCAGAGAAAAAACAATATTATATTGAACAAGCAGTGGAATGCTGCCGGGAAGAAAACCCGGAGGAATCCACACTGAATCGTCCCGTTGATTTTTTTGTGGAAGAAATTACTTTTATTGAAGGCTTTGGGTATCGGAGATTTGAGGAATATTATAACGCGGCCCGAATTGGAAGAGCTTCTGCCAACATAAAGAGAGAGAATAGAAAATGGGTGTACATTGTTTATGACAAATACCTGGAACTTCGGGAGGAAAATGGTTACAAATATGACTGGGAAGATTTAGCTTCTTATGCCTATGAGGAACTGCAGGAAGATGAGAGACCTCGCCGTTACAGCCATATTATCGTGGATGAGGGGCAGGATTTTTCTCCCATGATGATTCGTTCTCTGGTTCAGGCCGTGGCTCCCGGCGGCTCTTTTACCTTTCTGGGAGATGTGGCCCAACAAATCTATGGAAGCCGCATATCCTGGCGGGATTCCGGAATCAAGGCAGATAAAATATGGACGTTGGAAACCAATTACAGAAATCCGGCTTCTATTGTAAATTTTGCGAGAGATATTACGGAGAGTGAATACTGGAAACAGAGTGAAGATATGGTGAATGCCAGTTTTCAGATTGCAGAGGGGCCGCGGCCTGTTTTGATTGAATTTCCTAAACGAAGCATGGAAATCAAGTGGATAGTCAAAAGAGCCGTTTCCCTGTCTCAGACCTCTTCTGTAATTATTATCTGCCGAAGAAGGAGTACCATTGATGTTTTACAGCAGGAATTGCGAAAAGGGGGATGCAGACCTACAGAGATAGACCACGACACGCCTGGATTTGCAGAGAAGAAAACCGTTTATCTGAGCACATTTCATGCGGCGAAGGGGCTGGAATTTGATAACGTAATGATACCATTTTTGTCAGAAAAAAGGTTTCCGGACAGAGAGAGCAGAGAGGAGTGTTTGGATGAGATGGAAATGTATGCAGATGAGCTGAAACTTTTGTATGTGGCGGCGACCCGCTGTAAATACGGATTGTATATGACTTACAGCTGTGACGTGTCTTCCCTGTTTCCTGTAGATTCTGAGCATTATGATTTCTTTGCACAGGAGGAATAACCATGGACATGTATGAATTTTTAAGATTGAGGGGTGTGACCCGTCTCTGCCATTTTACGAAATTGAGAGGACTGACTCACATTTTGTCCTCAGGAGAAGGAATTTTGGCTAGCAGTTCTATTCGTTCTGACATCAAAGATATGACAGATACGGAGCGTTACGATGGAGAACTGGAGTATATCTGCTGTTCGGTGGAGTATCCCAATTCCTGGTTTTTGGACAGGGCAAAGAGAGAGAACCGAGACAAAATTTTTAAAGATTGGTGCGTACTGTATCTTGACTTGAATATATTAAAAAGCAGGGATGCAAAATGCTGTCCTTGTAACGCCAGTACTCAGCATGGCAGATACATAGGAAATTCTGTGAGAGAACTGTTTGCAGACACGGTGAGCTGTAAGCGGACTTACAGGAGAACCAGGGGAATGCTTGACTGCTGTCCTACAGATGGGCAGGCAGAAATTTTGATAAAAGATAATATTCCAAGAGAGTGTATCACGGGGATTACTGTTGGAAATGAAGAGGAGGCTAAGATGGTGTATGCGATGATGAAAACTTTGGGGGTTTCCTTAAAACCCATATACATTGCTCCCACTATTTTGACTCCGGAATGGAGTGATATAATCCACCGGGGAGAACGACCCTGTGAGAATTTGTGTGTTTGGGAGGAGGAATAGCCGTGTCAGTAATACCTTCAAAAATGGAAAAATGCCAAGGCGCAATGCTGGCTTCTGCAATAGGAGATGCTCTTGGATGGCCCAATGAGATGCGGGCGAAAAATACAAGAAAAAATGGTGTGGCAGGAGAAGGTTTTGCAGCGTGGACAAGACGCTGCGGCAGGCCAAATTGGCATGAGGAAAAAATCCTGCCGGGAGAGTACAGCGACGACACTCAAATGATTCTATGTGTTGCCAGAAGTATTCTTACTGAAAACTGGGAAATGGTTTTTCAGAAAATAGAACTGCCTTATTGGATTCGTTATGAACGGGGCGGCGGCGGCGCTTTGCTGAGAGCAGCCAGAGCCTGTGAAAAGGGAAATGTTTTATGGGAAGGAACTGCAAAGCAAAAAAGAGATTACTTTCAGGCAGGGGGAAATGGTGCGGTAATGCGGATTCTTCCCCATGTCATCAGTATGGAAGAAGATAATCTTGAAAAGTTGATGGCAGACGTGGTGAGAGACAGCCTCATAACCCATGGCCATCCAAGAGCTATCTTGGGAGCCTCCTGCTATGCGTATGCTTTGTATTATCTGCTGAAAAAAGAAAGCGTATTAGAATACGGCGAGCTTGTAAACGTTGTTTTGGAAGGAAAGCAGCTTTGGGGAAGTCTGCCGGATACAGTGGAATTGGAAGCGTGGAAGGAAACGGCTCTGAACGCTGCATTATATGATTATGAAAAAGAATGGTCTAAAATCAGTACCAGTATGATACAGCAGCTTGAATTTATCAGAGATTCTCTGAAAAAAGGGCTGCTGCTGGAA
Source organism: Lachnospiraceae bacterium (assembly GCA_022798035.1). Taxonomy (GTDB): domain Bacteria; phylum Bacillota; class Clostridia; order Lachnospirales; family Lachnospiraceae; genus Petralouisia. The sequence goes on from JAAWLS010000061.1 coordinate 6,033, forward strand.
GACAGAGAAGTTTTGGAAAAACTAGGATGTTTTGGAAAAACAGGCGGTGCAGGAGATGTGACTATATTGTCTGCTCTTTATTTAGCTTCTAAGTACGCCAACAATCCAATCGTTGGAATTAAGACGCCGGCCTTTATGATTGGGATAGATACCGATACCATTGCCTCCATCACAGGAGGACTGCTGGGAATACTTTCTGGGGATGAGTGGATTCCACTGGAATGGAGAGAAGTACAGGATTATGACTGCATCGTGCATATGACAGAATTATTGCTCTCCCAGGATAAAAAAGAAGCTATCAGGCATATGGTATCGGAAGTAAAAAAGCAGCATGATGACTGGGAGGATACTCTGATTGGGAAACTGCGTTTGATTGATACTCAGACATTGGCAGGCGGAAAAAATGTAATAGTTGCCATTTCAAAATGGGAGTCTACCTTAGGACAGACCCTTTATTTTAAAAAATATACCCAGAATTATGACACAGGCAGTCCTGATGTTGAGACAAACAACGATTTGTCTATTGACCGGAGACAAGAGCAAATAAAACAGAACAGCATTAAAAACAGAAAGTGCATATTTACAGAGAAAGATATAGAATATCTGCTGGAAAGACCGGAATTGCAGAAAATTACATTTAAAAAAGTGTTGAAAATTATGAAATGTCTGTTGGAAGAGAAAGAAGAAGCGACCAGTCTGGCAAAGAAAATGAAAGTAGATATTGTGGTGATGGAGACACTGAAAAGTTATCTTTCTTAAAATCAAATGTCCTTGCTGTAGGAAACAGGGCCTTTGAACTCAAAAGACAGACAACAGAGAAATTTTTCTGATAACTGCAGGAGTGAAAACATTGTCGAAAAAGCATGAAAGAGAATCCTTCATTTGAAAGAGAATAATTATAATTTGCTGATAGATATTGAATCCCACAGGAGAGAGGAAACCATGAAAAAAATAAAAAAACTTTTCATTTCTATAAAAGAAACATGTCAGAAGATGGGGAATCGTTTCAGTGTATATAAGAAAAAAAATTGGAAAGACACGGGAACACTTCTATATTGGATTTCAATTTTTCTTTTCAGCATAAGCGTGGGTCTGCTGACAGGAACTTTTATGCGGCCAGTCTGGATGGGAGTCCTGCTGATATCCGTCTTAACATTTCTGCTGCTGATTCCGATTCTGTGGATTCTTAAAAAGATGCTGTATTTGCTGTTTCGGAATGGTGCAAAAGAACTGTTGTCCTGGCTGCTGCTTTGGACAGTCTGCGCGGTTGTAATGACGGGAAACGCTTACCAATCTGGCTTTGTAGTATGTATCGTTTCAGCCACGTTGGCAAGTCTGGTATTGACACTGCTGTTAAAGAGCCTGTGGGCTCTTTTTCACCATAAAGTATACACAAAGACCATTTGTGCGTCTTTGACCCTCACCGCAGTGGTTTTGCTGGCCGTTGTGGTTCTGCTGGCAGGAGAGGGATTTGAGGATGCTTATGTGGAGCGTTATCTTGCGCAGGACGGAGAAAATGAAAGAGCCAGAAGGGAAAAGAAACCTTTGACCGCCCAGGAGAGAGCAGCTTTTGAACATGCCATGGAACACGGCCCTTATCAGGTTCTGACGGCAGATTACGGGATGGAAGGAGACGAGGAATTTACTTCTGACACAATTGATATCAGCATGTTTGCCCGGAATGAAGGAATTAATGGATTTTTTAAGGAGAAATATCAGGGGTATTCTCTGACAAAAGTACCGCTGACGGGAAGAATTTGGTATCCCCGGGAAGTTTCCGGCTGTCCCACCTTGTTTCTCATTCATGGAAACCACAATTGGATTACGGATTCCTATCTGGGATATGAATATCTTGGAAATTATCTTGCGTCCCATGGATATGTAGTGGTATCAGTCGATGAAAATTCCTGCAATGGCCTGTCGTCTGAAAATGACGGGCGGGCAGTCTTGCTTTTGGAAAATATCAAGCAGGTGGAAAAGTATAACAGACAGAAAAATGCCCCGCTGTACGATAAAATGGATTACAGCAATCTAGCTCTGGCGGGCCATTCCCGAGGCGGGGAAGCGATTGCCCTGGCATATTTATTCAACGATTTGGACTATTATCCGGACAATGGAAATTATGTGTTTGACTATCATTTTTCGATACAATCACTGATTGCCATTGCGCCCACCTGCGGGCAGTATCAGCCTTCCGACCGGGCAGTGGAGCTGCGGGATGTCAATTATCTGCTTCTTCATGGGGCAAACGACCAGGATGTCAGCACATTTATGGGCATGGAACAGTATGAAAATTTGTCTTTTGGGGGAGAGAAGGACTGTATCAAAACTTCAATTTATATTGCAGGTTTAAATCACGGACAATTCAATTCCCTCTGGGGAAAGTATGATTTGGCGGAACCTTTTAACCGTATTTTAAATGTGAAGAATTTTCTGTCCCAGCAGGAACAACAGCAGATTGCAGAAATATTTATCAAATCATTTTTAGACAAGACAATAAATTCCAAGCCGGATAGAAAGGAAAATCTTGACACTCTGCTGACAGATTGCGGAAAATATACAGAATTGCTTCCAGAGACTTTGTATGTGCAGTCTTACGCAGTTTCTGACAGGCAGATATTATGTGATTTTGAGGAGGACGCCAGGATTGAGACGGGCACTGCTCATGGAGTTTCCCTGGAGGCCAAAAATGTGAAACGCTGGCAGGAGGAATGTCTGACTTTCTCGAACGGAGAGAGAAGGGAAAACTATGCGGCAGTGTTGCAATGGAGCAGTAAGGAGGAAACCGAAAAAGGGGATGCAAAGGCTTCAAAAGGAAAAACCCGGAACAATTCCAATCAGGAAGAAGCGGCGGAATTTTCAATTCTTCTGCCGGAATTGGATTTGCGGGAGAAAAGCCTGCAGTTTGACTTGATGGATTTGCGGGAGGATTTTTCTGAGGAGGAAGTGGAAGCGCTAGAAATAAAAATTATAGTGACAGATTGTCATGGGAAGGAAACAAGTCTGAAAATAAATGAATATGTCAGTATTTATCCGCCTTTTCCAGTGCGTCTCAACAAGCTTCAATATATCTGGAACTGTCCGGAATATAAACATCAGTTTCAGACAGTTTCCATTCCTGCGTCCGATTTTATTGGAGTGGATGTGGAACAGGTAAGCCGAATTACACTGCAGTTTTATGGAAAAAATGGCAGAATAGCCATTGACAATGCAGCTGTATGTCAGTAGTCCAGTGAATATAGAAAATATTTTCTTTACTTTTACTGTCATATTTTGTATAATTCTAACAAGAAACTATTTCTGCCGGCAATGAGGAAAAGAATCATATCTGCATTTATGTGAAGATTGGACGAGTGCTGCGGGAATCAATGCCTTTTATGGCGTCTCAAATTTCATGCTCCGCTGTTGGCGGCGGGGTTACTAAAATAAGGAGGACTTTTATGAAAAAGATGGTTTTTGTTCTGTCTGCCTTCATCTTGGCTATGTTTTGCAGGCTGGAAGTGAAAGCAGCGTACGATGTGACTGCACCAAAACTGAACAGCGTAACACTGGATAAGGAGACAGTTATAAAACCGGGAGTATTAAATATCACGTTGGATATTACGGAAGAGGAGACAGGGGTTACAAGGATTGATGTTTCATATTCACAACTTAGCACTAATCGTTTCACCACGATACCTATAGAAACATCTAACATATTTACAGAGAAATATACAGTTTCGATACCTATTTCTAGCTCTTTTAAAAGTGGTGATGATTATTATGTAGCAGGAGTTAGACTTTGGGACGGACAGGGGAACGAGAGTTATTATGAAGTCCGCAGTGAGGAAGCGAATAAATTATGCCTATGGCGCATCAATAAAGATGGAAGTTATAGTGAAAATGAGTTTTGTTACGTTAATTGTAAATTTGCTATAAAAGAGGAATTTGATGTTGATTTTCAATATA
>JAAWLS010000062.1 GCA_022798035.1 Lachnospiraceae bacterium
CCCCACAAAATCATTCCGTTTGCTATCGACAAGAAGCAGGCTACAGAGAAATTTCTGAAATACGTTCACAGCAAAAAATTTGTGCCCAAAGCATTTTTTAATAAGAAACAGATTGAGAAAATTTCCGGCGTTTACTTCCCATACTGGATGGTAGATATGGACATGGAAGGCAGCATGCAGGCGGAGGGCAGGAATATCCGGGTGTGGCGCAGCGGAGACACAGAGTATACGGAGACACGGATATACCAGGTAGAACGGGAAGGTGATATTCATTTGGAGGATATCACGAAAAATGCGCTGAAGAAGGCGAACTGTAAACTTTCCCAGGGAGTCCTTCCCTATGACGTCAGCAAAGTCAAGGAATTTCACATGGGATATCTGTCTGGATTTCTTGCAGAAAAAAGAGACATTGAGCGAACGGAGCTGGGAGCGGAAGTGTCGGCAGAAGCCAGAAAATATGGAGAAAAACTTCTCAAAAATACAGTGAGCGGCTATTCTTCTGTGTCAGTCAAAAACTGCCATATGAATTGCCGGAAGGAAAACTGGGATTACATCCTGCTTCCTGTATGGACAGTGACTTATAAAGGAAAAGACGGAAAAATCTATTACTATTCCATGAATGGACAAAATGGAAATGTATATGGAGAACTGCCTATTGACTACAAAAAAGTATGGACGCTCAGCGGCGTGATTTCGGCGGCTGTATTTATACTTGGACTGATAGGAGGGTTTTTCCTATGAAAATGAAAATACATAAATTGCAGATAGTTCTGATGATGGTTTTTATGTGCAGTTTTCCGGTGCTGGGAGTACAGGCCCGGGAGGAAGATGGAACGGGGACTGAGAACATGCAGCTCACAGACCAGGCAGGTCTCTTTACAGAGAAGGAAGCCAGTGAGATTGAGCGGCAGATTGCAGCGTTGGAAGAGAAAACCGGATGGGATATTATGGCGGTGACGACGGATGACGCAGGAGGAAAAAGCGCCACAGATTATATGGAAACCTGGTTCGACGATTATACTAGAAAAGACGATGGAATCATCTGCGGAATTGACATGGATAACCGGGAGATTGTGATTCGTGCTTTTGGAGAGTGCAGGTTCTATATTACAGACAATAGAACGGATAAAATTCTGGACGCCGGGTATGAAGGAGCCAGCGATGAGAAATACGGAGAGGGCATGAAAGGCATGCTGCGGGAAGTTGAGACAGCTTACCGCGAGGAAAATCCTGAGAATAACCATCTGTATGATGAAGACACAGGTGAGGTCACGGATTACAGAAAGGACCGTTGGAAAATCACGAAGATGGAGCTGTTGATTGCTGTGATAGCGGCTTTTGCAGCCGGCGGCATCACTGCAATAGCGGTCATCGGAAAATATCGTCTGCAGTTTGGCGGTTACAAATATTCTATTGAGAAAAACGGCAGTGTGAGCCTGCGTAAAGAGGAGGACCATTTTATCAATCAATTTGTCACTCACAGACATATTGAGAGAGATGACTCCGACGATGGAGACGGCGGTATCAGTACGATTCACACGGGAGCTGGAGGACGCAGTTCTAGCGGAGGCAGCAGAAAATTTTAAAAACAGGTTGCATTCCCGAAATAAATGTGCTAATATCTTCCTGTTAAGGACAAATGTATTTCATAGACAAACAAATAGAGAGATTGTCCTGTAACATGAAAAAGGCGGCATTTTACGGGATGGAGGAAAGTATGGAAGAAAAGACAAAATATTTTGTTTTGAAGAAAAAAGCTGTTCCGGAAGTACTGCTGAAAGTAGTGGAAGCGAAGAAGCTTTTGGAGTCAGGACGGGCGGAATCCGTACAGGAGGCCACGGATATGGTGGGAATCAGCCGAAGTTCATTTTATAAGTACAAAGATGATATTTTTCCTTTTCATGACAACGCGAAGGGAAAGACAATTACCATGGTGATTCAGATGGACGATGAGCCTGGCCTGCTGTCTCTGGTGCTTGGAATTGTGGCAGATTTTCATGCAAATATACTGACGATTCATCAGAGCATTCCGGTAAATGGAGTGGCGTCTCTGACTTTGAGTGTGGACGTGCTGCCCAATACAGGCAATGTGTCTCAGATGGTGGAGAATATAGAGCAGCAGGAGGGGATTCACTATCTAAAAATACTGGCTAGAGAGTGAATACGTAGACGGGTTCTGTCAATCGGCAGCGGGGGCTTTGCGTGTCATGGACAAAAATAGCGGTGGATATGGAGGAAAGATTATGATAAAGATTGCAATTTTAGGTTACGGAACCATAGGTTCTGGTGTAGTGGAAGTTTTAAACACGAATAAAGAGAGCATTGCCAAACGGGCCGGAGATGAAATTGAAGTAAAATATATCTTGGATTTGCGGGATTTTCCGGGAGACCCTATGGAAGATAAAATTGTACATGATTATGATGTGATTGCAGAAGATTCGGAAATTCAGGTGGTGGTGGAAGCCATGGGAGGCGTGGAGCCGGCCTACACGTTTGTAAAACGGGCGCTGCTGGCAGGAAAAAGCGTGACTACTTCCAACAAGGCTCTGGTGGCCAAGCACGGGGCAGAATTGATTGCCATAGCTAAGGAGAAAAGCATTAATTTTCTGTTTGAGGCAAGCGTAGGCGGAGGAATTCCTATTATACGCCCGCTGAATTCTTCTCTGACAGCAGATGAAATTGAAGAGATTACAGGAATTTTGAATGGAACAACCAATTATATGTTGAGTAAAATGACGTTTGAGGGACTGGAGTTTGATGATGTGTTAAAAGACGCCCAGTCCAGAGGATATGCGGAGGCAGACCCTACGGCAGATGTGGAAGGATATGACGCCTGCAGAAAGATTGCCATTTTGACTTCTCTGGTATGCGGACAGCAGGTGGACTTTGAGGAGATTTACACAGAGGGCATCACAGGAATCACAGCGGTGGATATCTGTTATGCCAAAGCTATGGGCAGAGTAATCAAACTTTTGGCTACCAGCCGAAAGACAGAAGAGGGTTACTATGCTATGGTGGCGCCATTTCTATTGTCCAGTCAGCATCCTCTCTATAGTGTGAATGATGTGTTCAATGCAATTTTCGTCCATGGCAATGTGCTGGGAGATGCTATGTTTTATGGAAGCGGCGCCGGGAAACTGCCGACAGCCAGCGCTGTAGTTGCAGATATTGTGGAGATAGCAAAACATCTTCACAAAAACATTTTAATTTCCTGGAGTTCCCGGAAACTGGATTTGATTGACTGCAAGAAATCGCAGAATGCCTTTTTTGTGAGAACGAAAGACGGGCGGGAGCAGGTCAGAGAAATTTTTGGAGACGTAGAGTTTGTGGAGGCAGAGGGAATTTCCGGTGAAACTGGATTTTTGACAAAAGTGATGACAGAAGAAGAATATCAACAGAAAGCTTCCGGATTGGAGAACATTTTACAGAGAATCCGCGTAGTGTAAGATAGAAAGGATAGCTATGAAATATGCAATTGTGCTAGGGGATGGAATGGCAGACCTTCCTCTGGAAGAATTACAGGGAATGACGCCTTTGGAATATGCCAAAACGCCTGTGATGGATGAGTTAGCTGCAGCAGGAGAAATTGGAATGGTACATACGATTCCAGACGGCATGTCGCCGGGAAGTGATACCGCTAATTTATCTGTTCTGGGCTATGACCCGAGGATTTATTATTCTGGGCGTTCTCCTTTGGAGGCGCTCAGCATTGGGGTGGATATGAAACCTGAGGATGTATCGCTTAGGTGTAATATTGTGACTGTTTCGGAGGAAGAGGCAGAGTACGAAGAAAAACGGATTTTGGACCACAGCTCTGACGAGATACCCACGGAGGATGCCTCTGTTCTCTTAGAGGCAGTGAAGAAAGAGCTGGAGACAGAGATTTATAAATTTTATGCAGGTACCAGCTACCGCCACCTTTTGATTTGGAAAGGCGGTTCTGTGATGGATTTGACAGCGCCGCATGACGTGCTGGGCCAGACCATCGGGCAGCATCTTCCCAAGGATGCGGTTCTACGGGAGATGATGAAGAAGAGCTATGATATTCTTGTCAGCCATCCTATCAATATAGAGCGCAGGAAAAAAGGACTGAATCCTGCCAATTCCTGCTGGTTCTGGGGTGCAGGCACGAGACCGGCCCTTACTTCTTTTGAGGAGAAAACAGGGCTAAAGGGCGCCATGATATCTGCGGTGGATTTACTGAAGGGAATCGCAGTGGGAGCCTCCATGAAAAATATTTTTGTAGAAGGTGCTACCGGAGGCCTTCATACCAATTACGAGGGAAAGGCACAGGCGGCAGTGGATGTTCTGACAAAAGAGAATTATGATTTTGTCTACATTCATGTGGAAGCTCCGGATGAAATGGGACATCAGGGAAGTATCGACAAGAAAGTGCAGGCCATTGAGTATTTAGACGAGCGGGTGATTGCACCTTTGAAGGCGGGACTGGAACAGGCAGGCGAAGAATTCTGTATTTTGGTTATGCCGGACCATCCCACCCCTATTGCAATCCGTACACACACCGGAGAAGATGTACCCTATCTTTTGTACAACAGCGGCAAAGTTCAGAAAAATACCTGGAAATATAATGAAAAAGAGGCAGCAGAGAGCGGCTATCACATTTCCAGAGGGTGTGAGATGATAGATTATCTGCTGCAGTCCGGTTCTTCCCTGTAATATGATTGTCTGGGATGAGGTTTCACGGAGCAGTTTAAGTGAGATGATTAGGAGAATAATATTATGTTAATCGTAAAAAAATTCGGCGGGAGTTCCGTGGCAGATAAAGAGCGGATTTACAATGTGGCCAAACGCTGTATTGAGGATTATCAGAAAGGAAATGACGTGGTGGTGGTATTGTCTGCCATGGGAAAGACCACAGACGGTCTGTTGGCGTTGGCGAAAGATATCAATCCGGAGCCGTCCAGGCGGGAGCTGGATATGCTGCTTGCCACAGGGGAGCAGACTTCCACGGCTCTTATGTCTATGGCAATGGGAGCGCTGGGGGTTCCCTCTATCTCCTTAAACGCTTTTCAAGCAGCCATGCATACCTCGTCCAGATACGGAAATGCCCGTTTCAAGAAAATAGATGCCCGGAGAATCCGTCATGAGCTGGAAAACCGCAAGATTGTGATTGTCACAGGATTTCAGGGAGTCAACAAGTACGACGATATCACAACACTGGGCCGGGGCGGCTCCGATACTACGGCGGTGGCTCTTGCATCAGCGCTCCATGCGGACGCCTGTGAAATTTATACCGATGTAGAGGGTGTGTACACTGCAGACCCCAGAATCGTTCCCAATGCCAAAAAGATTCCGGAAATCACTTATGATGAAATGCTGGAGCTGGCGACACTGGGGGCAAAGGTACTGCACAACCGCTCTGTGGAAATGGCTAAAAAATATGGAGTACAGCTGGTGGTTCGTTCCAGCATGAATAATGCGGAAGGAACGATTGTAAGGGAGGAAACAGACATGGAGAGTATGCTTGTCAGTGGAGTGGCAGTGGATAAAAATACGGCCAGAATCGCAGTATTCGGCGTAAAAGACACACCTGGAATCGCTTTTAAAATCTTTGATTTGCTGGCGAAGCACCAAATCAATGTGGATGTGATTCTGCAGTCTATCGGAAGGGAAGGAACCAAGGATATCTCTTTTACGGTGGCAAGAGATGACGCTGAGGAGACGGTTGCAATTTTGGAGAAGAATAAGAGCCGTATTACAGCCCGCAGGATTGAGATGAATGATACAGTGGCAAAAGTGTCTATTGTGGGAGCAGGAATGCAGTCAAACCCTGGGGTGGCTTCCAGAATGTTTGAGGCCTTGTACAATGTGGGAATCAATATCCGCATGATAGCAACCTCAGAAATCCGCATTACGGTGTTAATCAATGAAGAAGATGTGGAGAAGGCCATGCGGGCGGTTCATGACCAGTTTATAGAAGATTAGTGTACGTATGCCCCATTGGCATGTCAGCACACAGCATATATGATATTTTTTAGAGAATTTTAATTACAGGCGGATGTTTTTCAGCAAATCGATATGAAATACAAACAACAGCAGATTTTTCAGAATGAAGTTTGCAATTACAATTATCAGAGCGGCCCATACATATCCGTCCCGATATTTCAGGGCACATTTCAAACGGTGCCGGGAGAGGCGCTCGACAGTCTGGCTGAGTAAAAACCAGCCGCCGATTACAGCCGTGTAGAGAACCAGAGGATGACTGATAAAGGAGGCGGTAAAATTACCGCGAAGGAGGGCCATTACAGCCCTGGTACCTCCGCATCCGGGGCAGTAGATACCAAAGGTACTCTGAACTACACAGGGCAGCAGAAATTTGGAAATTGGGATTGGGAACAGCCGGTAAAAAATCCATACGCAGCAGAAAAAGGCGATAGCGGCCCATCCAATATAAAACAAAGCAGTTTCTTCTTTCTCATGTTGTCTCATAATATTATCCTTAATCTTTCTGACAGGTTCAGCCAGCCGGATAAACAGGGGAAATCCTGCCTACAGGAATTTTACATGATTCCTTTGTGAACGGTGTGGGCTGAGCTGTTGCATTTTTTTACTCTCAGCATAGTATAATCCCATATTTTCCATTTGTCAAAATAAGAAAAATATGATATACTTTATATGCGAAAAGGCTTATTTTTTCGAGAAAAATGATGCGGAATATGCAAAATTTATGAAAGTTGGGAGGTGTTGTCATGGTTGGCGGAATCAGCGGATATCAAAGTTATGATAATTATTATGGAATGTATGGAAACAGAGGCAGTGATTCCACGGACAGGAGAGCGGCTGAGGCTGGAGGAAATCAGACTCCGGGAATTCAGCCGATTGGAAGTTCGGAGGGGAAGGAGCAGGATGGTTCCGTGAAGAAGGTAGGAGAACGCTGCCAGACTTGTGAGAGCCGCAAATATCAGGATGGCTCTAACGAGAATGTTTCCTTTAAAGCAGCGGCGCACGTATCTCCGGAGGCTGCGGCAGGGGCTGTGCGGGCTCATGAAGGAGAACACGTTTCAAATGCTTATACAAAGGCTGCGCAGAAGAATGGAAAAGTGGTTTCTGCGGCAGTCAGCATCCACACTTCTGTCTGCCCGGAATGCGGAAAAACATATGTATCCGGAGGAACAACAAACACGAAAATTAAATATCCGGAAAATCCATATGAAAAGAGCAGTAATGTCCTGCAGGAGGAGGCAGCAAAAGGAAAAAATATAGATTATGCTGCATAAAACAATTTTGTTTAGGAGGGATATCATATGAAAAAAAGAAATAAAGTTACGATGATTCTTATGATGTTTTGCTTTATAGCCATTGGAATGATTGCTTCATCGGATACTGCTTATGCAAAGAAGATTACCAATTATAAACAGGTAAAGAAACTGGCCCTGAAAGAAGTAAAAGGCGCTAAAATTATAGAAATAGACAAAGACTACGAAAAAGGTGTTCTTGTCTGGGAAGTAGATTTAAGAAAAGGAACCAAGAAATATGAGCTTACCTATCGTGCATCGGACGGCAAGAAGTTGTCTTATGGATGGGAGGAGAAGAAAGTCAGCCGCAGCAAAAACAAAAAGATTATCAGTAAGAGTGAATGCAAAAAGCTGGCAAAGAAAAAGGTAAAAGGCGCTTCCATAACAAGCATCAAGAAAAAGCGCGACGATGGCGTTGATGTATACAAGATTAAGATGCAGACGAAGAGCAAAAGATACGAGCTTAAGTATCATGCAAGAACAGGTAAACTGCTGGAGTATGAGTGGGATTTGATTATAAAATCTCAAAAAAGCAATAAATATATTGGGGTGGAGAAGGCGAAGAAAATTGCCTTGAAGAAAGTCCCGAATGCTACTGTCATAAAAGTAGAGTTTGACAAAGACGATGGAGTTCCGGTATATGAAGTGGAACTGTTAAGAGGCAGGTATGAATACGAAATCAAGATACATGCCAAAAAGGGAAGCATATTAAAAGTTGAGAGAGAACGCATAGACGACGAAGATGATTTTGACGATTATGATTACGATGACTATGACGACGACTATGATGACGACGATTTCGACGACTATGATTACGATGATTATGACTATGATGACTGAATAACCAGGAATGGAGAGAGTGAAATATGGAACATACATCAGCAGAACTGAAAAGATTATCCAGAGAAAAGCTGGTGGGCCATTGGGGACTTGTGATAGGAGCAACCTTGTTGTTGCTCCTAATTGCTTATGCTGTTCTGCTGCCTTTTTACCTTTTGTTTTTTATTACGGGAGGAGGCATGGTACAGTTTATTACATATGTCACAGCAACTTTGATTCTCGGTGTGATAGCTACAGTTATGGAGTGTGGAATCAGCAGAATGCATCTTAACTTTGCCCGGAATCAGAAAGGGCAGATAGGCATGCTATTTGGAGAGTTTACCAACAGGCCGGACCGCTATATTTTGGGAATTCTCATGTTGTTTGGAATGGAATTCCTCTGCATGCTGCCAGGGGGAGTCTGCTGGGGTGTAGGTGTGATGGAAGAGTCAGCATTGGCGATGGTGATTGGAGTTTTTTTATATCTGATGGGAGCCGTGCTGCTGGCTGTGATTGCCCTGCGCTATCAGCTGGTGCTTTTTCTTTTGATAGACTATCCCAAAATGGGTGCCATAGAAGCTTTTCGGGAAAGCAGCCGTTTGATGCATGGAAATAAAGGCCGCATGTTTTATCTCTATTTGAGCTTTATCGGCTGGCACATTTTAGGAATGATGTCCGCTGGAATCGGAATGCTTTGGGTGACGCCGTATATGAATCAAACGATAGTACATTTTTATATGGATGTGACAGGAGAGTTGGACAGAATACAGAATCAGCAACAGCAGCAACAGGAATATAGGATGCCGGATGGCACGATAAGATGATAAAAGCGGAAAATATACAGAATTAAGGTGTGAAATGGTATGCTGCACCTGCTCTGTCATCTATTTAACATAAAAGTTTGCAATAACAATAGATGGGATAGAGTAGGTGCAGCGTACTTTAATCTGCATAAGCATCCCTTCTGCAGCTGTTCCATACTGTTATCTTTTTCTTGTTGTTCTATAGGCGGCCATCAGCAATAATCCAACTAACACAAAAGTATCAATAAAAAGTATTACTGTCACATATTTCACAATTTCTTTTACATAAAGAATTATAAAAATTTCTACTGACAGTGCTGTGAAACATAGATAATTAGTAATGTAATCGGTGACAGAATCACTGTCAATCATGTTTATTTTAAGCCAACGCCAAATGAAAGGGCCTAATCCAAATTTGATAATGATACATGCGGCAGGAAAGGCAAATATAAATCTTTTGTCAGCGGTGGAGTGGGTGATACTGCCGTTCCACTGAACAGGAATTTCATCGGGCAGGTGTCCGACAGAACATACTGCCACTAATAAACAAGTAATTGTCAGTATGTTCCAGGTAATGTTTCTGCTCCACATATAAAAGAAACTTACAGAATCCAATTTGAAAATAGTACTATTTTCGTTCCAATAATCTTTTGCATCGGTAACATATATTTCAATATTTAAATTTTCATAGTTGATTTTTTTCTTAGATAACAGTATTTGCTCACACATTAGTTTTGCATTTTCCAATTCAGATAATTGGTTTTCTAAAACTTGGCGCTGCATTTTAATTACATCGTACAAATCAGCCTCTTTATTTGAAAGTCTGCGGATATCCTCAATAGATATACCCAAAGTCCTGAGATATGCGACCTTTTTAATGGTTTTTATATCTTTTTCTGAATATTCACGATATCCATTGCTTGTATTTCGGGCTGGGTTTATTAGTTTTTCTTTTTCATAAAAACGAATGTTAGAACGTGCCAGACCAGTTATTTGTTCAACTTCTTTTATTGTCAT
>JAAWLS010000063.1 GCA_022798035.1 Lachnospiraceae bacterium
CAGAGGAGGCGCTGTATCAGGCAGTGGAAGAATTTGCCTATGTCACATACAACCATGTTCGTCCGCACAGCTATAATGGATACCGTACACCTTATCAGGTACGGACTGCTCCATAACTTGGAAACTAATTTTATTAGCCATACGCGTTACAAAAATGCTTGACCACAACAAACGGCGGACAGCCTTACATTGACACTACAGCACATGATGCAAACGTAGAAGAAGCGAAGAAATTATTGGAAGATGCTGGATATCCGGGCGGTGAAGGATTCCCATCTATTACATACTCCACCAACGATGCAGGCTACCACAAAGTAGTTGCTGAGTATCTGCAGAGTCATGGGGCGAGCTTGGCATTGACTGTAAAGTAGATGTCGTAGAGTGGGCAAGCTTCACACCGATGAGACGTAATGGAGATTACGAAGCATCCCGTAACGGATGGGTAGGAGACTACAGCGACCCGTCCAACATGCTGGATTTGCTTTACTCCACCAACGGCAACAACGATGGTAAGTTCAGCAATGCTGACTATGATGCAGCCATGGAACTGTCCAGAACTACTCTGGATGCAGAGGAGCGTTCTACAGCTCTTCACCAGGCAGAAGATATTCTGATGAAAGAGGCTGGATGTATTCCGGTTGCTTACTATAATGACTTCTGGTTACAGAGCAGCAAGATTACAGGTTCCTGGCATTCAGCATACGGCTACTGGCATTTCATGTATGCTGACATTGATGAAAATGCAGGAAACGGCGAAAATGCTGAAGATACAGAAAACGGTGAAAATGCTGAAGATACAGAAAACAGCGAAAACACTGAAGAATAATTTCAGGAATGAAATAGAAAACAACCCCCGCGCTTGCTGCGGGGGTTGTTTGTATACAAATCGCTGCAGCAAAAATGTGATTGACAAACATATGTTCCTGTCATATAATAAACTTGTAAGAGAACGAATGTTCTCTATGGGAGGGATGTATTGTGGAGTTTAAATCCATACTTTTAGAAAATAAGGGGAAAGATATTTATATTGAAGTGAAACATATGGATATGACGGGAAGTGATTCTCAAGAATTATGCCGTTAGGTTGTCTGAGAGAAATCAGTGTATAGACAGGGGTACGATTACCTGTTTTGGTACAGCCATTTTTGAATATGCGAAAGTGATTGTTTACAGACTTTCCCAGATATGTTATGATACCAGAAGAATCACAACGACAAAGATAATAGAAATGGGATGAGAGAATATGGTTATATTAATTGGAGGCGTTGTACTGGTTGCAGTGATTATTGCCGTGGTAGCTTCTGTAGCAGGAGCAGTGGCAGGGGTCGTGGATGAGGACGGCGGAGAAGAATAGCCGCTCCGTGCGTACCATTTTGTAATGATTTGACGCCTAAAACTGGGAACAGAATGTACATGAAGAGAAACAGGCAGCCACTTTTGTAGAAACGCAAAAGTGGTTGTTTCGTACTAGCCAAAGGTATGATGTTGTTAAGGCAGCCCCTTTGGGGTGGAGAATCCGGCAGATGAGATTCTTCCTTATTAATATAGAAGAAATGGAGTGTAGCTTTTGAAAGAACATGTCATAGACAGAGTTCAGCCAGGCAGTATAGCAGAAGGAATGGAGTTAGAGCCCGGAGATGTGCTGCTGTCGGTGAACAATCATGAGATAGAGGATGTATTTGATTATCATTACCATACGAATGAGGAATATCTGACTGTTTCCATCCGCAAGAAAAACGGAGAGGAGTGGGAGCTGGAGATTGAGAAAGAGTATGAGGATGATTTGGGGATTGAATTTGAAAACGGATTGATGGATGATTATAAGTCCTGCCGCAATAAATGCATTTTTTGTTTCATTGACCAGATGCCTCCAGGAATGAGGGAGACCCTTTACTTTAAAGATGACGACTCACGGCTTTCTTTTCTGCAGGGAAATTATGTTACCCTTACCAACATGAAAGAACATGATTTGGAGCGGATTGTAAAATACAGATTAGGCCCTATCAATGTATCGGTGCAGAGCACCAATCCGCAGCTGCGCTGTAAAATGCTGAATAATCGTTTTGCAGGAGAAGCGCTGCAAAAGATGGATTTCCTCTATGAAAATGGAATTCCTATGAATGGACAGATTGTGCTCTGCAAAGGAATCAATGATGGAGAAGAGCTGAGGAGAACCATTACAGATTTGATGAAGTATATGCCGGTTCTGGAGAGCGTGTCGGTGGTTCCGGTGGGGCTGAGCAGATACCGGGACGATTTGTACCATCTGGAGCCCTTTACCGGAGAAGATGCAGGGGAAGTGCTTGCTATGATACATCATTATCAGAAGATATGTATGGAGAAATGCGGGCTGCATTTTGTACATGCCAGCGACGAGTGGTATCTGCTGGCCGGTCAGGAACTGCCGCCGGAGGAAAATTACGACGGATATCTTCAGCTGGAAAACGGTGTTGGGATGCTGCGTCTTTTGAGAAGTGAATTTGCGGAAGAACTGGAGCATATCCGGAGGAAAGAGACAGGAGCAGCCTGTGTTTCTGGAAAAATCACAGCGGCGACAGGAATTCTTGCGGCGCCTGCCCTGCAGGAATTGGCAGAAGATTTTATGGAATTGTTCCCGGAGAGAGAAATACAGGTGATTCCTGTTGTCAATCATTTCTTTGGGGAACAGATTACAGTATCTGGACTGTTGACAGGACAGGATATCATTGCCCAGCTGGAGGGCAGAGAGCTGGGAGAGCGCCTGCTTCTGCCATGCAATCTGCTGCGCAGCGGAGAAGATGTGTTTCTGGATGATATCACAGTTGCGCAAATGGAAAATGCTTTACAAGTAGAGATAGATATTGTAAAATCAAGCGGACAGGATTTAGTACGGGCTTTTATGGGGTAAACTAAGATAAAGTCAAATATCTGTCTGTGTAAACATGGATATTTTCTTTATTGGCTGCGGGAAGAAACGAGTGTGTATTCTGCCGTTGAAGAGTTTTACTTTTGGAAAAGCAGAATTATAAGAGTAGGAGAACAGAATGAGTAAACCAGTAGTTGCAGTGGTAGGACGGCCCAATGTAGGGAAATCTACCTTATTTAATGCATTGGCAGGAGAGCGTATTTCCATTGTACAGGACACGCCGGGAGTTACCAGAGACAGAATTTATGCGGAGGTAACATGGCTGAATATGACGTTTACCTTGATTGATACAGGAGGAATTGAGCCGGAGAGCAAGGATATTATCTTGTCTCAGATGCGGGAGCAGGCACAGATTGCCATTGATACGGCGGACGTGATTATTTTTATGACAGATGTGCGGCAGGGATTGGTAGATGCAGATTCCAAAGTTGCGGACATGCTGCGCCGCTCCAAGAAGCCGGTTGTGCTTGTGGTGAATAAGGTAGACAGTTTTGAAAAATTTATGCCGGACGTCTATGAATTTTATAATCTGGGAATTGGAGACCCGGTTCCCATTTCTTCCGCCTCCAAATTAGGGCTGGGAGATATGCTGGACGAGGTGGCGAAGCATTTTCCAAGTTACGGGGAAGAGGAAGAGGAGGATGACAGACCCAGAGTTGCCATTGTAGGCAAACCGAATGTGGGGAAATCTTCCCTGATTAACCGTCTGGTGGGAGAAGAGCGTGTGATTGTATCTGATATTGCAGGCACTACCAGAGATGCCATTGACACAGAAATCATCTGGCAGGACAGAGAATATGTTTTTATTGACACGGCAGGACTGCGGAGGAAAAATAAAATAAAAGAAGAGCTGGAGCGGTTCAGCATTATCCGGGCTGTGACGGCAGTGGAGCGGGCGGATGTGGTAATTATTGTCATTGATGCCACGGAAGGCGTTACGGAACAGGATGCCAAAATTGCAGGAATTGCCCACGAGCGGGGAAAAGGAATTATCATTGCAGTCAACAAATGGGATGCTGTTGAGAAGGATGACAAAACCATTTATAAGCATACCAGCCGGATTCGTGAGATTTTGAGCTTTATGCCTTATGCGGAGATTCTTTTCATATCGGCCAAGACAGGGCAGCGTACCCAAAAACTGTTTGATATGATAGATATGGTGCTGGAAAATAATTCTATGCGTGTGGCAACAGGAGTGCTCAATGAAATTATGTCGGAAGCTGTAGCTATGCAGCAGCCGCCTTCCGATAAAGGAAAGCGGTTGAAATTATATTATATTACGCAGGCTGCTGTGAAGCCTCCTACCTTTGTAATCTTTGTAAATGACAAGAATTTGATGCATTTTTCCTATACCAGATATCTGGAAAACCGTATTCGGGATGCCTTTGGATTCCGGGGAACTTCACTGAAATTTATCATACGTGAAAGAAAGGAAGATAGATAAGATGATGATAAACAGAGGAATCTGCCTCATAATTGGTTATATTTTTGGACTATTTCAGACAGGATTTATCTATGGAAAACTACACCATATTGATATACGGGAATATGGAAGCGGCAATGCCGGGACCACCAACACATTACGCACACTGGGCTGGAAAGCTGGGCTGATTACTTTTATCGGTGATGCGGGCAAAGCCATTCTGGCGATGCTGGCTGTGTGGTTTTTGTTTCACGGGGATTACCCGGAAGAGGTGAAAATGCTGGAACTGTATGCCGGGCTGGGAGCAGTTCTGGGACATAATTTTCCTTTTTATTTGAACTTTAAGGGTGGAAAAGGAATCGCCTGTACAGCGGGGGTTATCATTACGTTTCATCCTCCCATGGCGATTGCCTGCCTGCTGATATTTGTTGTGACAGTTGCTGTGACAAGATATGTGTCTCTGGGTTCTATGCTGGTTGCCATGTGCTTTTATCTGCAGATAGTTATATTTGCCTCAGAGGGATATCTGAAAATAAGTGAAGAATTGCTGCCGGAAGTCTATATATTGGGAGGCGCATTCTTTGTGCTGGCTATTTGGCGCCATCGGGAAAATGTAAAACGGCTTCTGAGCAGAACAGAGAATAAATTTTCCATCAAAAATGCAGGAAACATGCAGAAGAAAGAATAAGAGGTAACAGTTCAGCCAGCCAAATAAATCGAGGAAAATCGTGCTTGCACGAATTTTATACGATTTATTTGGGATGAATAGTTACAATAAGAGAGAGACAGACAGAGAACCTTGCAGTTTAGGTTCTCTTTTCCATCTCACAGGACTTTACTATGGTAAATGGTTTGACAGAAAAATAAGGGAGATATTTTGAGGGAAGATATTGTTGTTTTAAAGGACAGATACGAAATCAGAGAAAAACTGGGCAAAGGGGGTTCCGCCCAAGTTTACGCTGCATATGACAGGGAAAAGGAACGAAAGCGGGCCGTCAAGGAAATAAAAAAGAAGAAAGACTCCTTTCAGACGGAACAGATTCGCCGTATGGTACAGAGGGAGACGGAGCTGATAAAGAGGCTGCATTACCCTTATTTTCCTGCGGTAGAGGAAGTGATGGAGACGGACGGGGCCTGTTACATTGTGATGGAATACCTGGAGGGAGAGACTTTGGACAAGACTTTGGAAAGGCTGGGGCCTTTGCCCTGGCAGGAAGTTTTGGGCTGGATGAAAGACCTCTGCCTGATTCTGGGTTATCTTCACGAATGTCAGCCTCCTGTCATTTACTGTGATATGAAGCCAGGGAATCTTATGCTGCAACCGGACGGCAATCTGCGCTTGATTGATTTCGGGGCAGTGTGGGAATGCGGGGAAGAAGAGACAGAAGGAAAGGTAAGACTGGGTACCAGAGGATATGCGGCCTCGGAACAGTTTTCTGATTCTGGGAAAATTGACGCCAGGACAGATATCTATGGCCTTGGCGCCACGATGTATCATTTGCTGACGGGAAAAGACCCTGGAAAATTTTCCTGCCAGAAGTATTCCATCCGGCATTGGAATTTCCGCCTGCCCCGAAAATTGGAGAAAATTGTGAAAAAATGCATCAAAATTCGTCCAGAGGAACGGTATCAGTCCTGCAAAGAGCTTTTGGCAGATTTGGAAAACTTTGCAAATCAAAGAAAGTTGTGGTACAATAATCGAGTTGAAAAATAGAACATGCATTTGGTGTAATAGTTTAGGCGGCTGAAGTCAAATAGGTTGCTTGGCTCATTGCCCGCGGGAATAAATCGGGTTTGCATGAAGTTTAAACAATTTATTTCAGCTTGTGTTTACATAAAGTGTTATTGGAGGGAAAAGAAATGGCGGAGAATCAGGAATACGGCGCCGGAAGTATTACGGTGCTGGAAGGACTGGAAGCAGTCAGAAAACGGCCGGGCATGTATATTGGAAGTGTGTCCCGAAAAGGCCTGAATCATTTGATTTATGAAATTGTAGATAATTCTGTGGATGAGCATCTCGCAGGATTTTGTGATACCATAAATGTCACTCTGGAGGCAGACGGTTCCTGCACTGTGGAGGACAACGGCCGGGGGATTCCAGTGGGAATGCATGAGAAAGGCATGTCTGCGGCCCGTCTGGTGTTTACCACCCTTCACGCGGGAGGAAAATTTGACAATGACGTCTACAAGACCAGCGGCGGACTTCACGGGGTAGGTTCTTCTGTGGTAAATGCATTGTCCACCTATTTAGATTTGGAAGTATATTCGGAAGGGAAAGTTCATCACGACAGATATGAGAGAGGCAATCCGGTTCTGGAGCTGCAGCAGGGACTGCTTCCGGTGACTGGCAGGACAAAGAAAACCGGAACCAGAATCAATTTCCTGCCGGATGGGGAAATATTTGAAAAGACGCGTTTCAAGGAGGAGGACGTCAAGAGTCGTCTTCATGAGACTGCTTACCTGAATCCTAGGCTTACCATTGTGTATGAGGACAGAAGAGGTGAGGAGACAGAACATATTGAATTTCATGAGGAAGAGGGAATCAGCGGTTTTGTGAAGGAACTGAACAAGAAGGCGGAAGCTGTCCATGATGTGGTGTATTTCAAAGGGGAGAGCGAGGGAATCACCGTGGAGGCAGCGTTTCAATACATCAATGAATTTCACGAAAATGTGCTGGGATTCTGCAACAATATTTACAATGCGGAAGGCGGCGCTCATCTGACCGGATTTAAGACCGTGTTCACTACGGTAATCAACAATTACGCCAGAGAACTGGGGATTTTGAAAGAAAAAGATTCCAATTTCACGGGAGCGGACGTGAGAAACGGGCTGACGGCTGTCATTTCCATCAAACATCCTGCGCCGCGGTTTGAAGGGCAGACAAAGACGAAACTGGACAACCAGGACGCGGCCCGTGTCACCAGTAAAGTGACCGGAGAGGAAATTCAGCTGTATTTTGACAAAAATCTGGAGAACCTGAAAAAAATTATTTCCTGCGCAGAGAAGGCGGCTAAGATTCGCAAAACAGAGGAAAAGGCCAAGACAAATCTGCTGACGAAACAGAAATTTTCTTTTGATTCCAATGGAAAACTGGCGAACTGTGAGAGCAGGGATGCCTCTCAATGTGAAATTTTCATTGTGGAGGGAGATTCGGCAGGAGGCTCAGCCAAGACCGCCCGGGACAGAAATTATCAGGCCATTCTGCCTATCCGTGGCAAAATTTTAAATGTGGAGAAGGCCAGTATCGACAAAGTGCTGGCCAACGCAGAGATTAAGACTATGATTAATGCTTTCGGATGCGGTTTTTCCGAAGGGTACGGCAATGATTTTGACATTTCGAAACTGCGCTATGACAAGATTATCATTATGGCTGATGCGGATGTGGACGGCGCCCATATTTCAACGCTGTTGCTGACACTGTTTTACCGGTTTATGCCGGAACTGATTTTTGAGGGACATATTTACGTCGCCATGCCGCCGCTGTACAAGGCCATTCCCTCCAAAGGACAGGAGGAATACCTCTATGATGATATTGCTCTGGAGAAATACCGCAGACGCCACAAAGGCCCTTTCACCCTGCAGCGATACAAAGGTTTGGGAGAAATGGACGCAGAGCAGCTCTGGGAGACGACGCTGAATCCGGAAACCCGTATTTTGAAACGAGTAGAAATTGAGGACGCCAGAATGGCCTCGGATGTGACGGAAATGCTGATGGGAACAGAGGTTCCACCTCGCCGGGAGTTTATCCACGAGCATGCCCATGACGCGGAGCTGGACGTATAAACATAGATTAGGCAATTGTGAAACGCAGTATTTTTAAGATTTCACAGTTTCGCAGCTGTCTGTCAGTATAGAGAACAGAAAGGAAATACCATGCAGGAGAAGGAACAGATTATCCGAACAGAATATTCGGAGTTAATGCAGAAATCATATATTGATTATGCCATGAGCGTTATCATTGCTAGAGCGCTGCCGGACGTGCGTGACGGATTGAAGCCGGTGCAGCGCAGAACACTTTACGATATGTATGAGCTGGGCATCCGCTATGACAGACCTTACCGAAAATGTGCCCGTATCGTGGGAGACACCATGGGTAAATATCATCCTCATGGAGACAGCTCAATTTATGAGGCGTTAGTAGTGATGGCCCAGGATTTTAAAAAAGGACTGCCTTTGGTGGACGGCCACGGCAATTTTGGCTCCATCGAGGGGGATGGGGCAGCGGCTATGCGTTACACGGAGGCCAGACTGCAGAAGATTACCCAGGAGGCATATCTGGCAGATTTGGATAAAGATGTGGTGGATTTTGCACCCAATTTTGACGAGACAGAGAAAGAGCCTTCCGTGCTTCCGGTGAAAGTGCCTAATCTGCTTATCAATGGAGCCGAGGGAATCGCAGTGGGAATGGCTACCAGCATTCCGCCCCATAATTTTTCGGAGGTGATTGACGGGGTCAAAGCCTACATGAAGAATCCGGATATCACTACAGAAGAGATGATGAAATATATCAAAGGACCGGATTTTCCCACTGGCGGAATTGTGGTGAATCAGTCGGATTTGCAGAATATTTATGAGACTGGAGCCGGTAAAATCAAGGTAAGAGGCAGAGTGAAGGTGGAGCAGGGCAAAGGCGGCAGACAGCGTCTTGTCATCACGGAGATTCCCTACACCATGGTGGGGGCCAATATCGGGAAATTTCTGATGGATGTCTATCATCTGGTGGAGACGAAGAAGACAAACGATATTGTGGACATTTCCAATCAGTCCTCCAAGGAGGGAATCCGCATTGTGCTGGAGTTAAAAAAGGGAGCGGATGTGGACAATCTCTGCAACATGCTTTATAAAAAGACCAGGCTGGAGGACACATTTGGAGTCAACATGCTGGCAGTGGCGGAGGGAAGGCCGGAGACTATGGGGATAGTGCCCATTATCCGCCATCATGTGAATTTCCAGTATGAACTTGCCACCAGAAAGTATAAGACGCTGCTGGCTAAAGAGCTGGACAAAAAAGAAGTCCAGGAAGGTCTCATCAAGGCATGTGACGTGATTGATTTGATTATTGAAATTCTCCGGGGTTCCAAAAATATCAAAGATGCCAAGGACTGTCTGATGAATGGAAATACAGAAAAGATTACGTTCCGCTACAAAGGTTCAGAAGCGGATGCAAAGCAGCTGTGTTTTACGGAGCGTCAGGCGTCGGCCATTCTGGAGATGCGTCTGTACAAGTTGATTGGACTGGAAATTGAAGCGCTGATGAAAGAGCATGAGACCACCCTTT
The DNA here is from genome assembly GCA_022798035.1 of Lachnospiraceae bacterium. Classification (GTDB taxonomy): domain Bacteria; phylum Bacillota; class Clostridia; order Lachnospirales; family Lachnospiraceae; genus Petralouisia. Next base: position 9,607 of record JAAWLS010000063.1, read on the forward strand.
CCAATATTGCAAAGTATGAGGAAATTCTGGGCAGCCGGACAGCTATGGCTAAAGTAATTATCAAAGAGCTGAACCATTTTCAGAAAGAATACGGAACAGATAGAAAGACTTCCATTGAAAATGCCAAAGAGGCAGTCTATGAGGAAAAGAAGATAGAAGAGATGATGGTTGTGGTATTGATGGACCGGTTTGGCTATG
>JAAWLS010000064.1 GCA_022798035.1 Lachnospiraceae bacterium
GGTACAGCAGGCTGGGAATGCTGGAACGCTCCAGTACAGAGGCATCTTTCATGACGGTAATCATCAACTTAACAAAGATTGCGGCAAAGGTCACTGCAAGCTGGATGACGAAAGCCAGAAGAAACGGAAGCAGACAAAACAGGATGCTCCCGATTTTTTTTAATATTTTCATAAATTCAGTTCCTTTCTGAGAGATATGATAAAATTTCATAATTATTATAAAACTGCAGACAGAAAAAAACAAGTTGGTTTTGTTTTTGCATTTTGTCATGTACGGAATCAAACGGGAGGCTGGCAGGAAACGGACAGGCCTTTGATTGACGGAAATGGTTGAAATTCTTTTGGATTTTTTATACAATCAAACATAGAGAAACATAGAATTATTTCGTATATACGAAGATTTTTGATAAAGGGGACAGGAAAGGAGAACGTGAATGGGATTATTCAGCAGAAAGAAAAATGAAAAAGAGGCAAAAGCAGAGAGAAAAGAGAAGGTAGAAGGGACACAGCAGGAGCAGTCCAAAAGGAGAGAGCCGGCAAAAGAGGCGCGGCAGAAACAGTCTGGAAAGAAAGAATACATAAAAGGGGCAGGGGGCACGATAGTCAGTAAATCCATTCTGGAGGGAACCTCAAAATTGAAGTGGCTGTTCCGACAGGAAGGCGGTCATGGAAATGGATGGATTGCCTTTGGAGATGCCGATACCCAGGAGTATGTGGACAATCCGGACAATATGACGATTGTGGATTTTAATGAGCTTGCCAACATAGAACCTGCCGTTGTAAACGTTTTTTTTCTGCCGGTGGGAGCTGACCTGGAATTTTGTGATGATAAGACAGGAAAATATTTTGTGGACACCAGAACCGGAGAGGAAATCAGAGGGCAGGTGCTCCATCCTCTGCAGGCAGCTTTTGAGAAGAATCTGAAATTTTTAAATAAAGAATCCTATCCAGAAGAGTTTTTCAGGGAATTGTTCACTCCAGACCACCGCAGGGAAAATTTTGTGGTGGGAGAGGCGGATTTTCCTACAGGAGAGATTGTTCTGGCAGACCCCCTTGTCTATTTAGGCACAGAGTATATGGTTACGTTGGAACGGCGTATTCCGGCGGGGAGTTATCCTGTGGAACTTGCAGTCTGCCACTCTGAAATTGCGGGAACGAGAATCGTCGGGGCAAGGCTGATTATCAGCGGAGAAGAAGCTGTCCGTCATGAAATTGCAATGCCAAAAGGCAGTGAAATTGGAAGCATGGGAGAACCGGGGGTCTGGGCCTTTTTCGGTGTGGATGGCGGAATGGCCTGCTTTTCTGACACGGAAGCGGCAGAAAAGTACCGCAGTTTTTCAAAAAACTGGCAGAGTAAAAATCCCGGCAAGAATCCATATCTCGATTATTTCGCGCCTCTGTTCCAGGAGAGTTGTGAGAAATATCCACAGGTACAGCGGGAAGGCGGCGATTTCCTCCAGTGGCAGATACCAGGAACAGACTGCAGGCTGGTTATGTTTACCAGCGGCATGGGAGACGGAATTTATAGTGGATATTGGGGAATGGATGCTAAAGGCGAGGCGGCGGAACTTGTGATTCCCTTTATCAATCCTGCGTACATTTAATAAGTGAAATAAGGGAGGAATTATGTCGTTTGTACATCTTCACGTCCACACGGAGTACAGTCTCCTGGACGGTTCCAATAAGATAAAAGAATACGTTGCAAGAGTGAAAGAACTGGGGATGAATGCGGCGGCCATTACAGACCATGGAGTGATGTACGGAGTGATTGATTTTTACCGTGAAGCCCTTGCGGCAGACATCAAACCTATTCTGGGATGTGAAGTCTATGTGGCTCCCGGTTCCCGGTTTGACAGAGAGAAGGTGGAAGGAGAGGACCGCTATTTTCATTTGGTTCTTCTGGCAGAAAATAATCAGGGATACAGCAATTTAATGAAAATTGTTTCCAGAGGATTTACGGAAGGATATTATTACCGACCGAGAGTGGACAGAGAGGTGCTGGAGAAATACCATGAAGGGCTGATTGTCTTAAGCGCCTGTCTGGCGGGAGAGGTGCAGAAACTGCTTTCCAGAGGCGCCTATGAGGAGGCAAAAGAGGCAGCCCTTTGGTATGACAATACCTTTGGACGGGGAAACTATTTTTTGGAACTTCAAGACCACGGTCTGTCAGAGCAGCAGAATGTGAATCAGCAGCTTCTGCGGCTGAGCAGAGATACGGGAATTCCTTTGGCAGCCACAAATGACGTGCATTACACTTATGAGACGGATGTGGATTCCCATGACATTCTGCTGTGCATTCAGACCGGGAAGAAACTGTCTGATGAGAACAGAATGCGCTACGAGGGAGGGCAGTTTTTTGTAAAATCCGAAGAGCAGATGAGAGAGCTGTTTCCTTACGCCCTGGAAGCTTTGGAAAATACCCAGAAAATTGCAGACCGCTGTCAGGTGGAGATTGAATTCGGGGTGACGAAGCTGCCGAAATTTGATGTGCCGAAAGGCTGCACTTCCTGGGAATATCTGCAGCAGCTGTGCTATGAGGGATTGGAGCGCAGATATCCTTCCGAGGACAATATGGTATTTATTCCAGGAAGGGAAGAGAAAATTTCTCTGGATGAGATAAAGAAACAGCTTCGATATGAGCTGGATATTATTCAGCAGATGGGATATGTGGACTATTTTTTGATTGTCTGGGATTTCATCCGTTTTGCCAGGGACAATGGAATTGCAGTGGGACCAGGCAGAGGAAGCGCCGCAGGCTCCATTGTAGCTTACACCTTGAAGATTACCAATATTGACCCTCTCCGCTACAATCTTATTTTTGAGCGTTTTCTGAATCCAGAGCGTGTGACGATGCCGGATATTGATATAGATTTCTGTGTGGAGCGGCGGCAGGAAGTTATTGACTATGTGAGTCAAAAATATGGAAAAGACCGGGTGGTACAGATTGTTACTTTTGGTACGATGGCTGCCAGGGGCGTTATCCGGGATGTGGGCCGCGTCATGGACATGCCTTACGCTTTTGTGGACAACATCGCAAAACAGATTCCCACAGAGCTGGGAATTACCATAGATAAGGCTTTAAATATGAACCGGGAGCTGCGAAGCCTGTATGAAAATGATGAGAGCATTACGAAGCTGATTGATATGTCCAAACGTCTGGAAGGACTGCCCAGGCATACTTCCATGCACGCGGCAGGAGTGGTAATCAGCTCCAAGGAGATTGACGAGTTTGTGCCGCTGTCGAGAGGAAGCGACGGTGCAGTTACCACCCAGTTTACGATGACGACATTGGAAGAATTGGGCCTGTTGAAAATGGATTTTCTAGGCCTGCGCAACTTGACGGTACTGCAGGATGCAGTGAATCTCATTCAGGATGACAAGGACGTTCATCTGGATATTGACAAAATTGATTTTGATGACAAGGACGTGCTGGATTCCCTCGGAACGGGAAAGACAGAAGGCGTGTTCCAGTTAGAAAGCGCCGGAATGAAGAACTTTATGAAGGAGCTGAAACCTCAGAGCCTGGAAGATATCATTGCCGGAATTTCGCTGTATCGGCCAGGGCCTATGGAATTTATCCCGGATTATATCCGGGGGAAAAATAATCCGGATTCCGTCACCTACGACTGTCCCCAGTTAGAACCGATTCTTATGCCCACGTATGGGTGTATCGTGTATCAGGAACAGGTGATGCAGATTGTGCGCGACCTTGCAGGATATACGCTGGGACGCAGTGATTTGGTGCGCCGGGCCATGTCCAAAAAAAAAGGCTCCGTTATGGAGAAAGAGAGACAGAACTTTGTGTACGGTAATCCCGAAGAAGGGGTTCCGGGCTGTATCAGCAACGGAATCAACGAGAAAACTGCCCACAAGATTTACGATGATATGATTGATTTTGCCAAGTACGCTTTCAACAAGTCTCATGCGGCTGCTTATGCAGTAGTGGCCTATCAGACGGCTTATCTGAAATACTATTATCCGCTGGAATATATGGCTGCCTTGATGAGTTCCGTCATGGGCCATATCGGCAAAATCTCTGAGTATATTTTCACCTGCAGGCAGATGGGAATCAAAGTGCTTCCTCCCAGCGTCAACGAGGGAGAGAGCAATTTTTCTGTGTCTGGAGACGCCATACGTTATGGACTGTCCGCCATAAAGAGCGTTAATCACGCGTTTATCGACAATCTCTGTCAGGAGCGGAAAGAGAGAGGCAGATTTGCCAATCTGAAAGATTTTCTGACCCGCATGACAGGAAAGGAAATCAACAAACGCGTAGTGGAAAATCTGATTAAAGCAGGAGCCCTGGACAGTCTTGGGGGCACCCGCAAACAGAATATGATGGTGTATGCAGGTATTATGGAGGACATTGCCCAGGCGAAAAAAAATACAATGGCGGGACAGATGACATTGTTCGATTTGGCCGGAGAAGAGGAGAAAGCGGAATTTGAGATAAAACTTCCTGATGTGGGAGAGTACGCCAAAGAGACATATCTGGGATTTGAAAAAGAAGTTCTGGGTATCTACTTAAGCGGACATCCTCTGGAGGAATACGAGGAAAAATGGCGGAAAAACATCACAAGAGTCACCACCGACTTTATCTTGGAAGAGGAGAGCGGGCAGACGAAAGTTCAGGACGGAGAAAATGCTATAGTGGGAGGAATGATTGTGGATAAAACCATAAAATACACCAAAAACAATCAGACCATGGCATTTATTACGCTGGAGGATTTGGTGGGAAACCTGGAAATCATTATTTTTCCCAGAGATTATGAGAAGAACAGCCACCTTCTGAAAATGGATGAGAAAGTGTTTGTCAAAGGGCGGGCTGTCACGGAAGAGGAGAAAAACGGGAAATTAATCTGTGAAAAAATCTATTCTTTTGACGACACCAGAAAGGAACTCTGGCTGCAGTTTGACACGAAAGAGACCTACCAGCAAAAGGAAAATGAGCTTTTGGACATGCTGAAATCCAGCGATGGGAAAGATAATGTGGTAATTTATATTTCCGGAGATAAGCAGATGAAACGTCTGCCGCCCAGCTGGAATATCAGCAGTTCTCCCGAAATCGTCAACAAATTAACTAACTTTTTAGGAGAAAATAACGTAAAAGTTGTAGAAAAGAGCATTGAAAATACAAGAAAAAGAGATTAGAATGGAGTAAATTGAATGATATCAGGGGCAAAAGTCAGGACTCATTCCTGCTTACAGGATAAGAGTCCTGACTTAATGACCCGCACACACATAAGGAAGTAGTGATTTTCTTTTGAAAATCAACGGCTTCCGAATGGGTGTAGAATTGCGAGAGCTGTATACAGCGGAGCAATTCGTGATATCATAAGAGTCAAAATATCTTTTGTCCCAACATTATCGAATAATTTAGGCCAGAGGACAGGAAAACAGGAGGGATGGTTATGGCAAGAGAAATACAGACAATCGGAGTATTGACCAGCGGCGGCGATGCACCGGGCATGAACGCGGCAATCCGTGCGGTTGTGAGAGAAGGAATTGCCAAAGGCAAGAAAGTAAAGGGAATTAAGAGGGGATATGCCGGATTGCTTCAGGAAGAGATTATAGATATGAAAGCACAGGATGTCTCAGATACCATCCAAAGAGGAGGTACCATTCTGCAGACTGCCAGATGTATGGAGTTTACCACGCCGGAAGGACAGGAATTGGGAGCTGAAATTTGCAGAAAACATGGAATTGACGGCATCATTGTAATCGGCGGCGACGGTTCTTTTAAAGGAGCACAGAAACTAGCGGCTCTCGGCATCAATACCATAGCAATTCCGGGAACCATTGATTTAGATATTGCCTGTACAGAATACACCATTGGCTTTGATACGGCTGTCAACACAGCTATGGACGCGATTGACAAAGTACGTGATACTTCCACATCCCACGAGAGATGCTCCATCATCGAAGTTATGGGCCGGGGTGCTGGATATATTGCACTGTGGTGCGGAATTGCAAACGGTGCGGAGGATATTCTGCTGCCGGAGAAATATGATTATGACGAACAGAAGCTGGTGGATAATATTATAGCCAACCGCAAGCGTGGAAAGAAACACCACATTATTATCAATGCAGAAGGAATCGGACATTCGGCAAGTATGGCGAAGCGCATTGAGGCAGCCACGGGACTTGAGACCCGGGCAACCATTCTGGGACACATGCAGAGAGGCGGAAGTCCTACTTGTAAAGACCGCGTTTATGCCTCCACTATGGGCGCATATGCTGTGGATTTGCTTTGCGAAGGAAAGTCCAACCGAGTGGTGGGCTACCGTCATGGAGATTACGTGGACTTTGATATTGATGAAGCGCTGGCAATGGAGAAAGTGCTGCCGGAATATCAGTTCCAGGTATGCCGGAATCTGAGTGTATAGAATGCAGCAGTTTGGCGGCGTCTTTGCGAATGGCGTGAGCCAAACTGTTGACAAAGCTGAGAGGAAAATATTATGATAACGAGTTCTGCAAACCAGCAGATGAAACGTGTGATACAGTTAAATAAGAAATCAAAAACCCGCTGGGAACAGCGGGTTTTTGTGGCAGAAGGAATCAAAATGTGCTTGGAGGCGCCAAGAGAAAATATCGAGGCCATGTACATTTCCGAATCTTTTGCTGTGGAAATAGAAAATTCAGAGGAAAGACGCAGGCAGTTTCAGGGATATTCCTATGAAGTTGTGGCAGACCGTATCTTTCAGGCTGTCAGCGATACCAAGACTCCTCAGGGGGTTCTCTGTCTGGTAAAGATGCCGGAGTATCGTCTGGAAGATTTGCTGGGAGACAATCAGACAGCTGCCCATCTGCTGATTCTGGAGAGCATTCAGGACCCTGGGAATCTGGGAACAATGATAAGAACCGGAGAAGGGGCGGGAATCACGGGAGTCCTTATGAATCGGACGACTGTTGATATCTATCATCCCAAGACTGTCCGGGCCACTATGGGTTCCCTGTATCGAGTTCCCTTTTATGTGGCTGATGACCTGCAGGATGCTGTCCGGAAACTAAAGGAAAAAGGAGTGGCCCTGTATGCAGCCCATTTGGCAGGAAATCTATCTTATGACCAGCCTGACTATACAAAGGATGCAGGATTTTTAATTGGAAACGAGGGAAATGGCCTGTGTCCTGAAACAGCCCAGTTGGCAGATACCTATATTAGGATTCCAATGGAAGGAAAAGTAGAGTCTTTGAATGCGGCAGTTGCCGCTGCACTGTTGATGTATGAGACAAACAGACAGAGGAAATGAGAGAGTTGGTCTCATTTCCGCAGGAATTTAAGTACTAAGGACTTTTCAATTTCATTCTTCAATGACATGGATTTCCAGAAAATCGAAGTCAATGGCTTCCACAAAGTTATCCTGGTAAAAGCGGGCTTTGGCATGGCGTTTGAATTCTTCAATGGTGGCCTCCAGCCAGATTGGTTTGCTGAGGTCAAACTCATAACAGGTTTGTTCTAATGCATTGAAAATTTTGTGAGTGCGGGTATCATCGCTGTCGTCTGTGACAACAATATCTTTCAGAAGGCGGTTGTCCTTGAATATTTTAAACCAGATGCGCATGGGAATTCTCCTTTGTTTTTTATGGATTCAGGTGTCTAAGACATGGCGGTGTGCAGCTCATGAAATTCGGAACTCAATATGCGGCTCACGAAATTTGGAACTCAGCGTGCAGGCTGCCAAATTCAGGACTCTTATTCTGCAGGCAGGAACGAGTCCCAGTTTTGCACTGATATCATATCATGAATCTGGTGTCAGTGCAAAGACAAAGAAGAAAATGGAAAAGACCAGAAACTGCACCGAAGCGCAGCCCTGGTCTAAAAGAGAGTGGGCAAAATTAAGTTACATAAGTGGTAAAATGGTTTACCACGACTGTGACTGTATTATATCGTCAAATATAGGCAGATGCAAGGGCAAATAACGCGAAATGTCAAAAAATCAAAGGGATTTTTGACATTTAATATGAGATGTATGAGAGAAAAGCAGGAAAATCCTGCTTTTTTTCTATAGGAAATTCTTTCGAATTTCCTATAGAAAAAAATATAATGATGCGCAGCTCGCGTAGTTGATGCTTACTGCTGTGCAATCCGTTCGCATGCGGAGAATGCGCATAGCGCATTCTTTTTTTGAAGTTTCGAGGAAAGAAGTATTTTTGGGAAAATATGAAAATAGTACTAGACAAAACAAACAAATTGTCAGAATAAAATTTGATAGAATTGGACATATTTTTATTTTTTTCGAAACTATGCTTGAATTTTTTTGTTAAAAATGCTAACATTAACACATAAGAAAAAATAGAGTGCCTAGAGAATTGAGAGTAAGGTTATTCCCGGCAGAAATGCTGTTTATTAACTTTACTCTTTTTTTATAGGAATAAGAGAGAAAAAAATTTCAATATCTGCCGGATAGAATATATTTTTAAATTCAGCGGCAGAAGCGCAGGAATCTCGCCTGTCGGATTCTTTCTTATTTAAAGGCAGGGAGGTGGGGTTTAAAAGAAACGTGAACTAAGAAAAACTGGTGTGGAGGCCTATGGAACAGAAATTTTATGATGCAGTATCGGATTCTCCGATTATTGCGGCAGTAAAAGATTTTGAAGGAATTGAACAGTGTTTGAAATCTGATGTAAAAATCGTATTCATCTTATTTGGCGACATGTGTAATATCAGAGAGATTGTAAATAAAATAAAACAGGCAGACAAGATGGCCTTAGTGCATATTGATTTGATAGAAGGACTGAATGCCAATGAGATTGCGGTAGACTATATCAGCAAAAACACAAAAGCAGATGGAATCATTTCAACAAGAATGAATATGATTAATCGAGCAAAAGAGTTGTCCATGTATACGATTTTTCGGATATTTGTCTTGGATTCCAGAGCTTATCAGAGTATAGAGAAACAAAAGAGGCAGATTAAAGCGGATTTTATTGAGATATTACCGGGGGTTATGCCGAAGATTATACAAAAAATCAATAAGCTGAGTTCTCAAGCTGTGATTGCCGGAGGGTTAATCAATGACAGAGAGGATGTTATTGATGCTCTGGATGCAGGCGCAATCTCAGTTTCGACAACCAACCAGGAGATATGGTTTATGTAAGGAGGAAAAGAGAGATGGGTAATACGAAGAGAAAGATTGCAGATGGATTGCAGGAAATGCTTCATGAAAAGCCTTTGAGAAAGATTACGGTTCAGGATATCATGGACTGTAAGAATATGAAACGGCAGAGCTTCTACTATCATTTCCAGGATATTTACGGAGTGATTGAATGGCTTTTTAATGAAGACTTTGTAAAACAGGCTGCTTATGATGAGAACGAGGCATTTGAGGATTGGATTTGTAAAGTGGTAAGAATCATAAAGGAGAACCGCTTTTTTTACCGGAAGGTACTGGAGAATGTCAGCAGAGAACGTCTGCTGGAATGTCTGTTCCCGGTGGTGGATGAGCAGCTGAGAAATCGGTTCTGGTCGGACAAGAATGGGAACTATCTGGTAGAAAGCTTTATTGTCAAGTCAGTTTGTCATTTTATGCTGGACTGTGTAGCCATGAAAAAGGGACCGGAAGAGGAAGAGGTACTTGCAGCGGTGGAAAATATACGTGCAATGCTCCAGCATCCAACCGGAAACATTTTGGTACTTCCTACAACAAAGAGCACAATGACAGCCTAAAGATTCGGCAGAAACACCGTGTATGAAAACGATAAAGGAAAAAAATTGAATA
>JAAWLS010000065.1 GCA_022798035.1 Lachnospiraceae bacterium
ACTTTGTCATTCTCAATGGCATACTGCATGTTCATCAATCCTTTTACATGCATCTCCTCCGCAATTTTTCTGGTATACTCTTTGATAACTGCCACATTTTCCTCTGAAATATGTTTCGATGGAATAATGCAGGCAGAATCTCCAGAGTGAACCCCTGCCAATTCAATGTGTTCCATTACCGCCGGAACAAATGCATGCACCCCATCACTGATGGCGTCAGCCTCACATTCGGTTGCATGTCCCAGAAAACGGTCAATGAGAATCGGCCTGTCCGGCGTAACTCCTACTGCCGCCTCCATATAGCCTGCCATGCTGTCTGCATCGTACACCACTTCCATGCCGCGGCCTCCTAATACATAAGAAGGACGAACCATAACAGGATAACCGATTTTTTCTGCAATCGCCAAAGCCTCTTCCACATTGACTGCCATTCCGGACTCCGGCATTGGAATGTCCAGTTTCTCCATCATAGCCCGGAACAAGTCACGGTCTTCCGCCAAATCAATGACAGAGGGAGCGGTTCCCAGAATTTTCACGCCGTTTCTCTCCAAATCCGCCGCTAAATTCAGAGGCGTCTGGCCGCCAAACTGGGCAATCACCCCTACCGGCTGTTCTTTCTTATAAATACTCAGCACATCTTCCAGCGTCAGAGGTTCAAAATACAGTTTATCCGAAGTATCGTAATCTGTAGACACAGTCTCCGGGTTACAGTTTACGATAATCGTCTCAAATCCTAATTTCTTCAGGGCGAGAGAAGCGTGTACGCAGCAATAGTCAAACTCAATTCCCTGTCCGATTCGGTTTGGTCCTCCTCCCAAAATGATAATCTTAGGCTTCGTTGATTTCTTTTCTGGTTTGGACATGAGATTTTCCACTTTACCGTTGTAAGTGGAATAGTAATAGGCATTATCTTTTGTTCCGCTTACATGTACGCCTTCCCAGACTTCCTCCATTCCAAGGAACATTCTTCTCTCTCTCACCATATCTTCCGGAATATTCAAAATCTGGCTCAAATATTTATCAGAAAATCCATGCTTTTTCGCGCAAATCAGCGCTTGGTCGGAAGGCAGCTTTCCAGGCTCCGCCATCAAACTCTCCTCTTCCTCCACCAGCTCTTTCATCTGTTCTAAGAAATAATGTTTTACTTTTGTAATCTCATGAATTTCCTCCACAGAAGCTCCTTTGCGCAGCGCTTCATATATAATAAAATACCGTTCGCTGGAAGGAGTAATCAAGAGTTTCATCAGCTCTTCTTTTGATTTTTGGTCAAAATCTTTCGCATGGCCCAGGCCGTAACGTCCTGTCTCCAGGCTGCGGATTGCTTTTTGGAAAGCTTCCTTAAAAGTCTTTCCAATACTCATGACTTCTCCCACGGCCCGCATCTGAGTGCCCAGCTTGTCCTCCACGCCTTTGAACTTCTCAAAAGCCCACCGGGCAAATTTGATAACCACATAGTCTCCATCGGGAACATATTTGTCTAACGTTCCATATTTTCCGCAGGGAATCTCAGAAAGAGTCAGCCCTGTAGCCAGCATTGCCGATACCAGGGCAATGGGAAATCCTGTGGCCTTGGAAGCAAGAGCCGAAGAACGGGACGTTCTCGGATTAATCTCAATGACAATATCTCTGTCTGTTTTTGGGTCATGGGCCCACTGTACATTGGTCCCGCCAATCACCTGAATGGATTCCACAATCTTGTAAGATTTCTCCTGCAGTCTCTTCTGCACCTCCTCCGATATGGTAAGCATAGGAGCAGAACAGAAAGAATCTCCTGTGTGTACACCCAGTGGGTCAATATTTTCGATAAAGCACACGGTAATCATATTGTTGTCTGCATCACGCACCACTTCCAGTTCCAGCTCTTCCCATCCTAAAATGGATTCTTCCACCAGTACCTGGCCCACCAGACTGGCCTGAAGTCCTCTTGCACAGACTGTCTTTAATTCTTCCACATTATAAACAAGTCCGCCGCCTGCTCCTCCCATGGTATAGGCAGGACGGAGCACCACCGGATATCCTAATTTATCTGCGATATCCATAGCCTCTTCCACAGAGTAAGCCACTTCACTACGGGCCATCTCAATTCCCAGGCTGTCCATGGTTCTCTTAAATTCAATGCGGTCCTCTCCCCGCTCAATGGCATCCACCTGTACACCGATTACCTGCACATTATATTTCTCAAGAACTCCTGTCTTGGCAAGTTCTGAGCATAAATTAAGGCCCGACTGTCCGCCAAGATTTGGCAGTAATGCGTCCGGTCTCTCTTTTGCGATAATCTGTTCCATTCTCTCTGGATTCAAAGGTTCAATATAAGTAACGTCAGCGGTCTCTGGGTCCGTCATAATGGTTGCCGGATTGGAATTCACCAACACGATTTCATAGCCCAGGCTGCGAAGGGCTTTGCAGGCCTGAGTACCAGAATAATCAAATTCACATGCCTGTCCAATGACGATGGGACCGGAGCCGATAATCAGCACTTTATGGATATCTTTTCTTTGAGACATTCTTGTTCCTCCTGTCTGGCTCGAAGATATCGAGCTATTTCAAAAATTAAATTAGATTTTTCTGGTTATTTATTATACAGGAAAATAAGCGGAGTAGCAAGAACAAAGTGGGCAAACCCATTTCAACTCCTTAATGAAAAATGTTCAGGCTTTCCTCTCTTTATTTCTTAATCCGGAAAACCTGAACATTTTTGTTCATCCTATCTTTTATTTTTCTGTGATATATCCCTGGGCTTTCAGCAATTCCGCGCAGAGAACGGCGCCGCCTGCCGCTCCTCTCACAGTGTTGTGGGAAAGTCCGACAAATTTCCAGTCATATACGGTATCTTCCCGCAGACGTCCCACAGTAATTCCCATACCATTTTCGTAATTCACATCCTCCGTCACCTGGGGCCGGTTATCTTCCTCCAGATACTGGATAAAATGTTTCGGCGCGCTGGGCAGTTCCAGCTCCTGAGGCGCTCCTTTGAAACTCCGAAGTTTCTCAATCAACTGCTCTTTTGTGGGATTCTTTTTAAATTTCACAAAGACTGCCGCTGTATGTCCGTTCAGCACCGGAACGCGGATGCACTGGCAGGTAATTACCGGACTTTGAGCCGGAACAATCACGCCGTCTTTGATTTCTCCCCAAATCCGCAGAGGTTCCTTTTCTGACTTTTCTTCCTCTCCTCCGATATAAGGAATAATATTTCCCTCCATCTCCGGCCAGTCCTGAAATGTCTTCCCTGCACCGGAAATGGCCTGATATGTTGTAGCCACCACCTCATAGGGCTCAAACTCTTTCCATGCAGTCAGTACAGGGGCATAGGACTGAATGGAGCAGTTTGGTTTTACTGCAACGAAGCCTCTGGTGGTTCCCAGACGTTTTTTCTGGAAATCAATAACCTTCATGTGTTCCGGATTGATTTCCGGCACCACCATAGGCACATCCGGCGTCCATCTGTGAGCGCTGTTGTTGGAGACAACCGGGGTCTCCGTCTTAGCATACGCCTCCTCAATTGCCTTAATCTCATCTTTGGACATATCCACAGCGCTAAACACAAAATCCACCTGGGAAGCCACCGCCTCCACATCATTTACATTCATTACCACCAAATCTTTCACTGCTTCCGGCATGGGAGTGTCCATCTTCCACCGGCCGCCCACTGCCTCCTCATATCTCTTACCGGCAGACCTTGGGCTTGCGGCAATGGTAGTCACCTCAAACCAAGGGTGATTCTCCAAAAGCGCAATAAAACGCTGTCCTACCATTCCTGTTCCGCCAAGAATACCTGCTCTTAATTTCTGACTCATGTTTAATCTCCTCACTTTTCCTTCTTTCTTCAATTGCAGCAGACAGATAAACAAACAAAATTTCAGCCCGTCCTGTCCGTTCTATGCGAACAATTGTCTTTCTGTTAAATATGCTAATATATTTGCCGCAAAAAAACAATCCCGCATTTTATACAAATCTGTCAAAACTTCCCCTCCTATTCTGTGTATTTTATATAAATTATTTTAACAGCTCTCCTTCCCAGTCTTTCACCGCTGTCTTCCAGTCTTCGCTCAAATACTTTTTCTCCATGGCAATCACCTGTTTCATAGCCCTGGGTCCCGGCGCCCCAAGAGTCAGCCGCTTCTCCACACAAGTCTCCATGGAAACTGCCTCAAAAATATCTTCCTCAAAAACTGGGCTGATTTCTTTTAATTCTTCCAATGACAAATCGTCAATAGCCAGATTTTTCTCAATACAATAGAGGACTAACCTTCCCACAATTCCATGGGCATCCCGGAAAGGAACTCCGTGGTTGACAAGATAATCTGCCGCATCTGTGGCGTTGGTAAACCCATGTTTCGCACTGGACTCCATATTTTCTTTCTGAAACTTCATGGTAGACAACATTCCCGTAAACAACGCCAGACAGCCCTTGGCCGTATCTATGGCGTCAAAGGTAAGCTCTTTGTCTTCCTGCATATCCTTATTATATGCCAACGGTATTCCTTTCATGGTGGTAAGCAGAGAAAACAGCGCGCCGTAAACACGTCCCGTCTTACCCCGCACAAGTTCTGCTATATCTGGATTTTTCTTCTGGGGCATAATACTGCTTCCTGTACTGTAGGCATCGTCAATCTCCACAAACTGATATTCATTGCTGTTCCAGAGAATCACTTCCTCGGAAAACCGGCTCAGATGCATCATAATCGTGGAGAGTGCGGACAGAAACTCAAGCAGATAATCCCGGTCTGAAACACCGTCCATGCTGTTCAGCGTCGGTCCATAAAAACCAAGCTGCTCTGCCGTATCATACCGGTCCAAATCGTAGGTAGTCCCTGCCAGGGCCCCGGAACCCAGCGGACAGTAATTCATCCTCCGATAGATGTCCTCCATGCGCTGGCGGTCTCTCTTAAACATTTCAAAATAAGCGCCCAAATGGTGCGCCAAAGTAACTGGCTGTGCTTTCTGCAGATGAGTGAATCCTGGCATATACGCATCTATATTATTTTCCATAATTGTTAAAATTACATTTAACATTTCCTCCAACAATTCGTCTGTCTCCAGAACTTCCTGTCTTGTGTACATTCTCATATCCAGAGCCACCTGGTCATTTCTGCTTCTTCCAGTATGTAATTTCTTTCCCACATCCCCCAGACGGTCAATGAGCGTTGCCTCCACAAAGCTGTGGATATCCTCATACTCATGGGAAATCTCTAATTTTCCCTCTTCCACCTCCTGCAGAATCTCTTTTAAGGCTTTTACGATTTCCTGTGACTCCTCTTTCGTCAAAATCCCCTGTTTTCCCAGCATTCTCACATGAGCAATACTGCCCTCCACATCCTGCTGGTAAAATTTTTTGTCAAATGATATGGACGCATTAAACTGATAAACCAATTGGTCTGTCTCCTTTGTAAAACGTCCGCCCCATAACTGTGCCATAGATTTCTTCCTTTCTTAAATAATACATGATTGTGACAGCCCGGCTTTTTTCATCCGCTCTTCCTTAGAGAACACACATCCGCAATAGTCCTGGCGGTACATGCCGTATTCCCTGGACAGCTCTACCGAGCGCTGATATCCGTTTTTTTTCTTAAAATCAGAGTTCAAATACTTCACATTGCAGGCTTTTGCCAACATTTCTCCAGTCTCATTGAGCTTTTCCGCATTTTTCAAAGGACTGATGGAAAGAGTGGTGGTAAAATAGTCCATTTCCAGCTCTTTTGCATACCTGGCCGCTTCTTTCAAACGCAGCTCATAACAGCGAAAACATCTTTCTCCTCCCTCCGGCAGATGTTCCATTCCCCGGGCCATCTGATAAAAAGTTTCTTTATCGTACTTCCCTTCCAAAAATGCAATGGGATAGCGTTTCTCCAAAGCCTCCCCCGCATGCTGTTGAAACCGACGGATAAAACTCTGCTGTTCTTCCACCCGTTTGCGGTATTCTTCTTCCGGATAAATATTGGGATTGTAATAGAGCACAGTAATCCGAAAATACTTTGACAAATACTCTAAAACGTAACTGCTGCAGGGCGCGCAGCAGCTATGCAGCAAAAGCGTAGGCGCATACTGCTTCCCGCTTTGTTCCTCTATGCATTTTTCCAGCTCTTTTTGATAATTCCGTTTCATGCTCCCGGCTCCTCTTTCTGCAGGATTAATCCTTTCGGACAATGCCATCATTTTAACTGATTTCCCTGTAAAATGCAAGCTGTCGCGCCTTTACATTCTACGGCAGATAACCATTTTGCCTCATATTCAATGTAAAAGAAAACTACACAGAATATAAAGCCGGACAGTTACAGCAGGAATTCACAAAGCACATAATTGCTGAGGGCAATTCCCTCCTCTGTCAGACAAACTCTTTCATTTTTCTGTTCCACCAGTCCCTGTCCCTTTAATTTCTGCAATGCCTGTCCGTAGATTTCCTCCAGCTGCTGTCCAAATCGTCTCCGAAACACCTCTTTTGAAACTCCCTCCATCATACGGAGTCCCAGAAACATAAACTCTTCCATCTGCTGTTTGCGGCTGAGGCAGGGAGCAGTGTTTGTATTCAGTATCTGTCCTAAATTTTGAAAATTTCCTTTCAGATATTCCTCCAAAACAGTGGAATTTGAAAACCTCTTGTGCTTCATCAGCGAGGCGCTTCCCAGTCCAAGCCCCAGATAAGGCGTTCCCTGCCAGTACCCTGTATTGTGGCGGCATTCTAACCCTGGTCTGGCATAATTGGAAATCTCATAGCGTTGATATCCCTTGTCTTTCAGTATCTGTCCTGTCATCTGATACATGTCCCGCTCCGTCTCCTCCTCTGGAAGATGCTTTGGACTTTTTCCCTGTTCTCTGCGTATCTCATCTTCTCCATATCTCTCATAAAAGGGTGTTCCCTCTTCTATAATCAAACTGTACGCTGAGATATGCTCTGGGCCAAGCCCTAGCACTTTCTGCAGTGTATGACTCCAATTCTCCTTAGTCTGCCCTGGAATTCCAAATATTAAATCTACATTTATGTTCTGAAACCCTATTTCCCTGGCAAATTTAAAATTTTCCAAAAACTGTTCGAATGTGTGAATCCTCCCCAGCAGCTTCAGTTCAGAATCAATGGCTGACTGAAGTCCAATGCTGAGACGATTGATTCCAACATCCCAATAATCAGAAAGTTTCTGACGTGTCAATGTGCCTGGATTACATTCTATTGTGATTTCTGCCTCTGGAGACAAATCAAAATTCTGTTTCACCGCCTTTATCAGTTCCGTTGTCTGCCTTCCTTCCAGCATAGAGGGGGTTCCGCCTCCCAAAAACACAGAGATAATCCGATATTCCCGGCACACTTCAGCACTTTTTCTGATTTCTCTTAAGAGCATATTTATATAATGCCTGCGGATTTCCTCTTCCGCAGGCATTGACAAAAAATCACAGTAATTACATTTTTTGATACAGAAAGGAATGTGAAGGTACAATTCCAAATCCATCGGCATACTTACATTTCGACTCATTCCATTTTCCTGTCTTTCTATCGCATTTTCATCCGGCTTCCCTACATTTTGAAGGTGCTGACACTTCCGGAAAGGTCTTCTGCCATCTCCTTCAATCCGTCAGAAGCTGTCAGCATATCGCCCATCGCCTCTTTTACTGTGTGGGCAGATTCCAATGTGGTGGAAGTGTTTTCCTCGCTTTCCAAAGCGGCGCTGGACAAGGTCTGGATTAAATTGACAATGGAAGCTTTTGCCTCATCCAGCTGCTCCACAGCTTCCTGAATCTGGCTAATGCCGTAAATGGATTTTCCAATTCCCTCTTCCACACCACCGAATATCTGCTTCGTCTGTACAATATCCTCGCTCTGCTTGTTGATAACCTCCTGCACATGTCCCATGGTGCGCACTGACTGGTCAGAACTGTTGCTCAGCCGCTCCACAATTTGATTGATTTTATCGGAAGATGCGCCGGATTGTTCTGCCAGTTTCTGAATCTGAGATGCCACCACTGCAAATCCTCTTCCGCTCTCTCCAGCTCTGGCTGCCTCAATGCTTGCATTCAAAGCAAGAAGATTCGTCTCATCTGCAATCTCCATAATCACAGCTACCGCCTCTCTGATATGGTCTGCCGCCTCGTTTGTCATATTGGTATCTTTCTGAATCTGACTGACTGCCTGCAGTACTTCTCCGTTGACATCATTCAGACGCTCTAATGTCCTGGAAGCTTCCATTCCGGCATCCTGCATTTTCTCTGCGGAGATACTGAGTAGTTCTGCCTCTCTGGTTGTATTTCTAATCATAGTGTCAATAATGGAAATTCCTGCGTTGGCCTCCTCTGCTGCCTGAGACTGTCTGCCGATACTCTCTGCAATGCCCCGGATTGCCTCTTCCATCCTTGCAATTTCTATCGAGGTTCCCTCCAGAAGTTCATTCATGTGAAGAGAGGACTGTCCCAGTTCTCTGGTATTCCCTGCCAGTCCTGACACAATACCCACAAGACTCTCTTTCAGCCGATTGGTGCTCTGCAATAATTCTCCCATCTCGTCCGTATGCTCCAGATAAGACTCGTCAATATCTGTGGCAAGATTTCCGTCTGCAATATCCGTCAGCGTGCGGATGCCAGATTTGATAGCAACCACCATCTTGTTAGACATCCAGGTAACTACCACTATCGTGCAGAACAGAGCGATAATCAATATTATGCCAATCATCATGCATACATCTGAAATTTTCCCGCTGACCTCCTCCTTGGAAGTGCCCACGAATACCATTCCTACAATCTCTGTGTCAGACTCATTCTGGTACACTGGAATGTAGCAGCCCAGATATGGTATATTTTCTACCATTACATTACTGGAAAAATACGAGTTTCCCTGTTCCAGCACTTGTTTTTTTATCGTTTCTCCGGCAGGCGACCCGATAATTCTCCTTCCCTCTTTGTCCTTTAAGGAGGTTACAATCCGCTTGTCTCCATAAAAAAAGGTGACTGCCATTCCCGTATTGCTACTGATATTATCTATCAGCCCTTCCGACATGGAAATATTATATCCGCCTTTCCACACATCACCATTCTCATTCTGGAAATAGGAACCCGAATTCTGGTCATAGGCAGCCAGTACTGCTTCCGCCGCAGCTCGAAGAGACTGTTCCGTCTCACTTAAAATCGTCTGATAGAACTGTCCGAAAGACACTCCTGCAATCAGAATTCCCACCATCAAAATCGGTATGATTGCCAATGTCATGATTTTTGTTCTCAACTTCATATTTTTCATATGTTTTCCCCCTATTCCAAAACAATTACATTTCTGTAATACCAGTTGATATTGCCTGTAATTGTCTCATCGTCAAGGGTTTCTCCCTGGGCTCCCACAGTTTTTCCGTCGTTTGTCTCTAACACTCCGTCAAACACGTTGAAATTTCCCTTTAAGATTTCCTGCTTTGCCTCTTCAATTTTGGCTCTGGTCTCCTCATTATTAAAATCTGCCAAATCGGAAAGCTGTAAAAGTCCTTCCTGCATGCCGCCGTAATAATTGCTGCCGTCGTAACTGCCGTCCAAAATGCCCTGCACATAAGACGTGTAGTAAGCGCTCCAGTTCCACAACACGGACGTAAGGGTTGCTTTTGGAGATTCTTTGCTCATATCTGAATTGTAGCCAATTCCCCATACAATGTCGTCAACTTAAGCCATAGTTACTCCTTCTTACA